>NZ_JBQFLX010000021.1:0-87749 GCF_056531525.1 Ruegeria sp. N11 | reverse complement strand
TGTGCTTGCTGCCTTGGCCCCATCATCGCTCATTCTCCCGTTCAGTACGGAAATTGAATCAGCGACTTGTGCGTCAATCAAAGAAGAGTTTCTCAACGGAATAGGCTCGCTGCAGAGATTGAAGCGGTGTCTCGGATGGAAAGGGATTTGCTAGTTGATTACTTCGACGTGAGCGACAGTACTGAAGCAGGTGGCAACGTTGACTCCAATCACCTCGAAAGCAATGCTGCATCGTGTTTGAACACTTTGGAAGGAATACAAGCGATGACTGCAGTCGCATTGCGGACATTTTTGGCCGCCATACTTTTGCTCCTGTTGGCTTTCAAAGCGACTGCACAAAAAGACCTGTCACGAACCCTATTCGTCAATGTCGACGTTTTTGATAGCGAAAATGCGACAGTGATCGAGAACGCCAATGTCCTCGTCGAGGGCAACTTGATTGCCGAGGTTTCAACCGAACCAATCGAACCGAACGGTGCTGTTGTCATAGACGGTCAGGGGCGGACTTTGATCCCGGGGCTGATTGATGGCCACAACCACATCATGCTGCCGACGTCGCCCCTGGCTTTGGCATATAATCTCCATTGGTCGTACACCGGCGCTCTTGTCACGCGGGAAGCGGAACGAATGCTGATGCGGGGCTTTACGACGTTGCGGGATGCGGGTGGCCCGTCCTACGGAATAGCGCAGGCCATTGATGAGGGTATCGTTCCCGGCCCCCGGATTTTTAGTTCTGGACATTGGATCGGCCAGACATCCGGTCACTTTGACTTCCGACTTTACAATGACACCCATCATCGACAGCGCACTGATCGGACTGCCTTTGAACGCGAATGGTCGTTCATTGCCGATGGCGTATCTGAGGTACGGGCGGCGACACGCGAAGTGCTGCGCCTCGGGGCCACTCAGGTAAAGATCAGCCTTGGTGGCGGCAACTCGACTCCTTACGATCCATTGGACACAACCCACTACAGCCCCGAAGAAATCCGCGCTGCGGTAGAATCCGCTGAGGACTGGAATACTTATGTCATCGTTCACGCCTACACTGATGAATCTGTCATCCGGGCACTTGAGGGCGGGGTAAAGAGTATTGATCATGGCAATATGATATTTGAGGAGGAGACCATTCGCGCCATTCGCGATGCCGGAGCCATCCTCAATCCTCAGTTCCTCATATTCACGCCGGATGAGAATATGATGGCCGCAGGCGATCCAGCGACCATCGAGAAGGGCGCGCCGCTGCGCGACAATGTCGAACACTATGTCTCTTTGATCAAAAAGTACAACCTCCCGATTGCCTTCGGCGTGGACTTGTTTGGAGCCCCCGAGCTTTTGGCCTTGCAGAACCTTGAATTCGAACGCCGAGGCCGTTGGTGGTCAGGGGCAGAAGTTTTGCAACAGGCCACGTTTAATACAGCGAAGCTATTGGAGATGTCAGGGCCACGGAATCCCTACCAGAAAGGTCCGCTTGGTGTGATTGAGGCGGGGGCATATGCGGATTTAATACTCGTTGACGGTGATCCGGTTGAGGACATCAACCTGCTGGTCGACCCGGACGCAAACTTTCTTATTATTATGAAGGACGGCGTTATCTACAAAAACGCACTTGGTGGGTAAGTCGTTTCACCAGAAGACTGGTTCAAATAGGACAATTTGGTTTGAGACCTCGGGGACTACCGTGATCTCCTACCTGGGCATTGTCAGTTGAAGTGATTAATTTGGCACGTTCGCATTAGTCTCAGGGCACCCACTTAGGAGTCTATCCCCTGTTGTTTTCTGTGAACTCACGTTTTAGCGCAGTTTTTGATATGAAGTTGCATTCTAAACGGTTCTGGACTTCAGTCAGTCTACTTTCAAGGACTTCCGCAGATGTGTGATACCTAAGGCGCTTGAGAGGTGTTGATTCGAGGCGGTGGTAAATCGACCTCAAATATCGGTCGCGAGGTAGTTTGAAGTGTTGTTGTTATGGAAAGTGACGTGCGACTTTCTGTGACAATCCTCATGGCAGCGCTTTTCTTCAGGCGCTTTGACCCAATAACGGTCATCCACTTACGGTTTGATAGTGTTCTGTGACGCTTCAACTCTCGCCAGCGGTCCGGGTTCTTCGCGTATTGGAAGATGAATGAGCCCTGCTAGCAAGCCAAGTGTGACTGCCGACCACCACATTGGCGTGTAGTCCTGGTTGAGGTCATAAATGCGGCCACCGAGCCACGCCCCCACGAAACTGCCGGTCTGGTGGCTCAGGAATACAAGACCAGCCAACGTTGACAAAAATTTCAACCCTTGTGTTTGTGCGACCAGCCCCATGGTCAGCGGTACCGTCGACAACCAGAGCAGGCCCATCAGCGCAGAAAAGACCAGAACGCTTGTCTCACTAATTGGAAACAGAACGAAAAAGGTGATGACTAGGGATCGCGTAAAATAAATACCGCTGAGGACCTTCTTCTTTGAATACACCTGGCCGGACCAACCCGAGAAAAACGACCCGGCGATATTGAACAATCCAATAAGTGCCAGCGACCACGCACCAACCCAAGACGCAAGGCCGAGATCCACGACATAGGCTGGCAAATGCGTTTGAATAAAAGCCACGTGAAATCCGCAAACAAAGAACCCGAAGAAAAGACAAACATAACTGCGGTCGGAAAAGGCCATTGATATGGCGGTTCCAAAATCGCCTGCACTGCTGCCAGCGGCGCTGGGAACGGAGACGCGAGAAATGAAAACGAGAAATGGCAGGATCAGTGCAAAGCTGAAGGCGATCAAAATCAGCGCGGTTTGCCATCCGACCCCGCCAATCATGGCGGTGGCTGATGGCGCGGCCACGAACATCCCCAGAGAGGCAGCGGCGGTGCCCAGACCAAGAATGAAGCTCCGCCGCTCCGGTGTTACAACTTTTCCCAGTGCTCCGATGACAATCGGAAAGGATGCCGCGCCCGTTCCAATCCCGACAAGGACACCCGTAAGGATAAACGGAATCGGATCAGTAACGAGGCCCCTGAAAAGGAAACCTATCCCAGCGCAAACAGCTCCGAAACCAATCACGCGCGCTGTTCCATAGCGATCTGCAAAAGCGCCTGCGACAGGTTGAGCGATCCCCCACATCAAAGCCTGAACAGCAACCGACAACGAAAAAACTTCGCGACCCCAACCAAGTTCGGAAGACATAGGTGCCAAGAACACACCAAATGTCGCGGAGAACCCGAAACCTAGAAAGGCAACCATGCATCCTGCAAAAACTGCGGCGTTCAACTGGCTTTTTGTAGGGGAAGTGCTTTCCACGTCGGCTCCTGGCGAGCAATAAGAGATCTCAACTGCGAAGCTGGCACGATCCGTGTTCGCAATCAATTGCGAGCCGTCAACGTCACCAGAGTTTTCGGATCTCTAAAGCTGTCGACGCGCGGCGAAAGACGGCTTTGTCCGCAGGGATTACACTGCACCTACGAGTTGCTAAACTCCGCGTTACGGACAAAGTTGTTACTTAGTCGAAACTCGCTAAATGGAACTAAAGTTACAAAGCCGCTTTTTTTCCCACGTTTCGATGTTTTAAGTCGCCCAAACAGAGCCGGAGTCAGAGTAACGCCTCTGCCCGTTCAACAACCCAAAACATCGCGACCAGACTTGCACATGCGGCGACGGCGGCGCGGGAGCCAACCCAGATCCGCCCCGGCTGTTTGCGCAGAAACAGCACCAGCGGCCAGACCAATAGAACGATCATAACTTGCCCGGCCTCCACGCCAACATTGAAGGCCAGCAAGCTGTGCCAAACGTTCGGTGCGTCGACGCGCAGGATCTGGTGCAGCATGAAGGAAAACCCAAATCCGTGCAGCAAACCGATGCCGGACGTGATTGCAAAGGCCTTCAGGTCACCGTGTCCCTTTTCCGGTGGCCAGACCGCCATCATGGCAGCGTAAATTATGGAAAGCGCAATCGCCAATTCAACAGTTGGGATGAACCATGCGCCACTCGGTGCGAAACCAAAAAAGCCAAGGATCAGCGTTACTGTATGGCCGAGTGTAAACCCCGTGACGCGCGCCAGCAGGCTATGAAGGTTCAGAGCCCCGATGATCATGCAAAGAACGAACAGCACGTGATCGGGCCCTTCCAGAATGTGCCGAATACCTTCGACAAAGAAAGTCGAAGCCGCTGAGGTCGCTGATCCCGATACATCGACCGGGTTATGCATCAGGCCCCTGGCACGGTAAGTCCGAACCTCCTGCCTGTTGTAGTCGAGGATCAGGTTCGCGGTGTCTTCCTGTCCCTCAATTCCCGGATCAGAGGCATAGGACAGGCTGTAGGTTCCCACTTGTCCTGTATTGAAGCGCAGATGCACGTCCACCATCACGGCACCCACATACGTCTCTTCGGTCGTGGGGAAAACATCGCCGGGTGCAAGTGCAGCCCGGGCTTCATCCAGCGTGGCAAATCCGGGTTCCTGCCCCAGCGGGTGCAACCTGATAGAAACGACATTTGCCTTTTGTTGTTGACCTTCGATTGACAACAACAGACTGTCGGCAGCGATACGGGCCAAACCGGGTGGGTCACGACGCAACGCGGTCTGATCCACGTAATGCATCAGCATCCCATCTTCGATCTGATTGTATGTATAAGGTGCAGGAGCGGGCAATCCGCCGGCGCCTTTCGGTCCGACGAGTTCCGCGACCAGATATGGCATCGGCAAGCGCACGTAGACATCAAGACCATCTTCCGAGTGGGCAACATGATGAATACGGACATTCTGGTTCAGATTGAAATGCGCCTTGGCGCTTTCTGCACATAATGAGATCAAGGCTGACAGTACCGAAAAAATGAACAGCCGCACAGGTTTCACTATGTTAACCCCCTGGCTTTGCACTGATTATCGTCAGCCCATCAAGCATCCATTGGTTGCCATGCCGCGAGACGTCGAGTACTCCGCGATAAAGGACCGCCTGCCTGTGAAAATGCCCCCAATGGCCGCCGCTGACACGGGCTGTCCAATTGGCGAGCGCCTGGTGTCGGTTCCTTGTATCGCCTGCAGCAAAGCTTTCGACGTTCAAATCAACAATTTCTTCCACACGCGCCACTGCGCCGGATGGTAACTTGACCGACAAACCTCGCTTCATCTCGGCTTGTACGTCATCGCGATTACCCGCCTCAACGAATGGCTCAAGCGCTGCCGCAGTCTTGTCACTTTGCGTCTCAAGCATCGCGGTGCCAATGTTGCTCAGAAGTCCTTCCACAACCTGATGCGTGGCGATCTCATCCGGTTCCGGCGTTATCGCGAAGGGAAGCGGGGTTTTTAGAGGGTAGACGACAATTGCGGCGGCCCCGAATGCACCGGTCAGGCCGATCAAAATCAAGCGCTGGCCCCCGGTTCGTTTCGACGAAAACCAAGCACAAATGATACCCAACAGACCCAGGCCAATGGCAAACAACGGCACCTGTGTCAGGCCCGCAGTTTTGACAACAACAGCGCTCGTTTTCGGGTCTGCCCAAGTCGTCAGGTGGTTATTCCAACTAACAACAGGATCGGACGCGTAACTCTGTGATGGTACCGCCCCGGCCGGATCGGTGAGGGTGATGGGTATGACGTCCAGGTTGTCCGGGAACAATTCCCACGCCACATCAACACGATTGGGCAATGTCATGACCGGGTAGGACAGCACAACGCCCAGCAGCATCGTATTTCGGTTGGCTTCCGCCTCATCCGGAAGGACGCGCAATCCTTCGGCCCCAATCTCGATACGAGAGACCTGCACCGTATCAGGGTTCACTTGCTTGCCATCGAGGGCGATCGGGTTTCTGTTCGCAAAAAACTGCGAAACCTCAGACTTGATGCCAACGACCTGATCTGCGGTCAGTCGTTCTGTGTTTCCAAGGTTCAGATCTGCCCAACCTTCGAAGTCTTTCAAACGCAAGATGATCTCGTGCCGGACGACCCGCGGTTCCATGGCCAGAAACGACATCATCGGGGATTTGTGGTGACGGGTCAGATTGGGGTTTTCGAATGTTGTGAACCACGGGTCGCTCCAGTCCGGGATCATCGTCTCGGGCTGCGAAAGATAGCGATAGTCTGTAACCGGAACGCCCATGTGTTCGGCCACCACGCCAATAGAAGCCAAAGGAATACCGTCAGCACTTAGCGGAGGGACAAACCTGATCCGTTCAGGCTTGCCATGAAACGGATACTCCATATCCACGTAGACGACGTTGTCACTGCGCGGTCGCGGTCGATATTGCGCGCTGGCTGCAGTTTGCCGGGGTATCCTGAGTCGCACATCGATCGTATTTGTTGAGCTGGTCAGTTCTTCTCCGTCCGCCCAAACCTGAAGGTTTTGCCCCGTCCGCTCGGCCAAAGACAAACCCGAGCCGTCATCTGGGACGACAAATACCGGATAGTCACTCAGATCTATCTCGAGGATGACCCGCACATGGTCGGGCTCTACCGAAAGCTCGACGAAGTTTGGCGCGGTTTCGCCGCCGTAGGGTGAAACAAGATCAGCAACCGACTGGTTTGCGCCGAACATAAGGCCCGCGAGCATCGAGCTCAAAAAGACCCCAATGGTGCAAGTGGCGCCAAACTTAGAAATGAAACGCGACGGCAGCATAAATGCCATTCTGATCCACGTCATAGGCAAACTCCCCACCCGAACGGTTTGTGGAATAGTCAATTCCGTAGAATTGATAGCCAAACCGCAGGGACGTGTTCTCCCAACCTTTCCAGTCGAAGCCGGCAAGAAACAGATACTGCAGGTCATCGCCATTCACACCAAATCCGCTTAGTTCGGCGCGGCTGGCAAAGCTCCATTTGTCGTTGATTTCCACCGCATAGCGAAGCGCGATCATTGGCTCGAACCAGTCTTCGGTTCCGCCCAGCGTCATGCCCGGGCCAAGGCCGGAAATGTCGATCTCTTGCTTTAACCGGTTCCACTGTACACCAATTGCGGCGTCTGCCGCGTAGCGCCTGCCAGAGGCATTGACCCCGTTCGCAAATCGGTAAGCACCCTGAACATTGGCGAAGGTTTGCCGGACATCAACATCGACACCCACCCTTCCGCCGGGCAGGGTGCCGTCGCCGCCAAGCCTCACATAGTAGACCTCGGAGATGATCCCGAAATCTCCGTTCCAGCCTTCATAGCGTACCGAGGCGGCCCCCTGCAGCACATCCAGAACCTCACTCAGGCTCAGGTCCAGATCGACGCTTGTGCCATCAATGGTCGAGGTTCCCGTCGTGCTGAGGGGAAGGAACAGATAAGGCGTGATCGAGTGTCGCCAACCACCTTCATCATTCTCGGATCTGGAAAGGGACTGAGCGCTTGCGGCTTCCGCAAAACCTACGATCAGCCCGACAGTCAAGATCAATTTATTCGTGATACTTCGCATCGCAACGCCCCGTGCATTATTCAAAAAAACCGGCACGTGCTGCTCAGCACGTACCGGTCAAATTTGGTTTTAGTTGTCGCCGGGATACGGGAACTCCTGCCCCAAGGCTTCCGAAGCTTCTTCGTAGATGGGTCTCAAGACGTCGTCGACATCATCAAAACCACCCTTTGTGAAATCGGAAAATTCCATAACCTCCGGGGCCAATCCCACCTGCTCGGCGTAAGCTGTTTTGTCTGCCGGGTCCGGCGCGATCGCTGGAGCGGCAAGGGGCGGCGACCATGTGCGTTCTTCAGTGGCCGCCATTCGAACGGTGATGTCGTCTTTAGTCACATTCCAGACCATGAAATCATCCGCCATGCTCAAGGGGCCGTCATACGTGGATCGAATTCTCTCATACACGCCATTAGCCGTGTCGAAGTCGTTAAAGAAATGGTACGCGACAGCCATGCGAGGCTGGATATCGCTCATCACTTTGCCGAACGCTTCGGGCGCAGTGTGAACTTGTGTCCCGACTAACAAAGCCGACTCGGGCGTAAACTTCATCTTGGCGACGAGTTCTGGCACCGCAATGAAACACTCGTGGATCGCTAGATCGGCATTCTTTGCGTATTCCTTGAACCATGTGTTCGGATAGGTGTCCGAGCTGAATACGAATTTCAGGCCGTTCCATTCGAGCGCGTAACTGACTGCACCGTCGATCGAGTGAATGGCCGGGAAAGTGCGTATCTGGACTCCATTCTCGTCGTAGATAACCTCGTTTTCCAGTTGGTAGTCGAATTCGTTAACTTCCATCGAATACCCACGAAAATCAATGTTACCAGCGCGACCGGCCAGATCCCAGGTCAGCATCTTCTGCATATGATCCAACGCATAGGCCGTGCCAAGTTCCTCGGCTGGCCCGCTCGGACCCCAGACGCGCAACGGCACATTTCGCCCCATCAGCGCTCCGCCTATGAACAGATCGTGCAGTGCTCCGAAATGGTCGGTGTGCAGATGCCCGATGAAGACTTTGTTCAGGTAATTGTACGGAATCTGCAGAGACGAAATCCGCTCGGCCGAACCCGAGCCAATATCGAACAGGAACTTGTTCCCGTTGCCCAATTCCACAAGGAAACACGCGGCAGCCTGCGCGGCCCGTGTTGTGGGCATTCCGGTCCCGCACGCAATGACCCGCATCTCATCTTCGGCCAGGTCTTCGGTGTTTGGGTAGTACACATCCCTCGGACGATCACGCACCATCGTCGGAGAAACGTCTTCCGTTTCCTGCGCGTATGCCGCCGATGGTGTAACAACACCAATTAGTGCTTCCGTAAACGCTTGCGGAGAAACGGCCCAGGCGCCGAAAAGCAAACCAATTGCGAAATGCTTACTCAGTCTTCTGTAGTTCGAACGATAGGCCATGTATCCTCCTCCAATTGCTTAGCGGCGCGGCAAGCGGGAGTAGCACCAAGGCACACCATCCCGCTGTTATGGTCATCAAACTGACACTTAAGGATCATGCATGTAAGTGACTCACGGTGGGTACTGGGGTGACTCACGTTCCGATAATTGCAAGAATAAGAATATGGTAAGGCGTTCCGAAGAAATCCCGGACAATGACAAGCGTGCCGCCCTAAGCAGATTGCTTGCGGACGCGCACATGGATGGGTCCGAAAGACTTCAGGCCTTTTTGACCTACATTGTTGACGAAGAGCTCGCCGGGCGAGGCGAAAAAATTCGTGGGAAAACAATAGCGCAAGACGTCTATGGCCGTGACACCTCAGAAGGGACCGATCCGGAAAACGTTGTTCGCGTGGACGCCAGACGGCTTCGTCAATTTTTGGAACTGCATTACGAGGGCATTGGAAAAGAAGACCCGGTACGCCTGCATATCGACAGCGGTGGGTACAGGCCACGGTTCGAAGCGGCCACCAGAGTGAGTTCGGCGTCGCTTTCACCTGACGCCAAACGTTTTGGCCTTCCCATCGGCGCGTTCGGTTTTGGGGCTGTTGTTGGCGCACTGATCGCAGTCAGTCTTGTTCCGGACAGAAAAGACCCCGCTTCGGCAGACTTAAGCAATCCACCTGAGACGAACACGAACGCATTTTTACAGCGCGCCGCAATTTACGAAAAGTCCCCTGCCGCTTTGCAAGCCTTCAATCTGGCGCAACAAGCACGGACAATGATCTTTCCGATCTTCGACCGGCAGCGCCAGTTACTGGTTCTTTCTGTGTTTGAAGGCGTGATTGAGATGGACCCTGATTACTTTGGTGGCTACGCGGGTGCAGCACAGGCATTAGCGTCGCTCTCAGTGATTTCTCCACCATCAGACGCCAAAGCGGAATATGCCGATGCTGCCATGAAATTGGCAAACCAGGCCGTAAGCCTTGCACCAGACCAAGCCTGGAGCCAGTCCGCCAAAAGCTGGGCCTATTTCGCCAATCGCGATCACGATGCTGCGTTACAACTCGGCAGGCGCGCTTCACAACTTGACCCGAATGATGGCGCAGTCCTCGACTTTTTTGGGGCTGTCGCTATGTTTTCGGGCGAGTTCGAGGAGGCAATCGCAACAGCTGACCGGCTTTCCCTTATGAATTCCAGCAACCAAAGGTTCGCCAATCGCAACGTTTCAGGCGCGACCTACTTTCATCTGGGTGAGTATGAAAAAACGGTTCAGCGCTTTGAAGAGGCCAAGCAACTTGGGGATCCGCTGAGTGCACCTTCTCTGGCTTATGTCACGGCTGCCTTGTCTGCGATGGGGCGCGATCAAGCCGCACAGGCAAAGTTGGCAGAGCTTGAGCGCGCCTGGCCAGGCGCACCAATTGGTGCGATGCTGAAAAGTATTCACAGAGACGACAAAAACGCCGAAGCCGTGTTGCGTGAACTGCGAAAGCAGGGCTGGGTCAGTCCCGCCGAGCAGGAAGAAGTCCAGCAATGAGTTGTCTCATTGCGCGTGTGGCAGACTATACCGGCGCGAGCCTTCTGGTTGACGTCACGCCGTCAATAGAACCGACCAAAAAGTGGGAAACGGTTCCCCAACATTCCAAGCCCGGTTTCTGCGAACGTCAACCAGACAAGAGCCACACATCACCGGGCTGACTGAATTCACAGTCGTCCTGGGGGCGCAAGAAAGAATCAAAACAATCTGAAGGGCTGCTTCCATGATTGTGTTTGAGTACTACGTCGGGAATGGGCTATGTAACATTGGGCAACTCGCGGGAAATACCGCCTTCTGCCGTTGCTTCGCCGTTTTGATTGACCCAGAGCGCATTTGTCTGGCTAGTCCGCTGTTTCTAGGCCACTGATTTAGCGTTTCTCTAATGCGGTTTCCGGGATTGGTTGTCGCACGTCGAACGCCTGGTGACGGCGCAGACGATTGTACTGCTTGAGCCAGTGGTTGATGACGATCCGGGCCCGTTTGGTTGTGGTGAACCATTCGGCATTGAGACTTCCCGGTACAATGTGTCATTAAATCGTTCGTTGTATCCATTCTCCCAAAGTGACCTCTGATAGATGCGGATTCGCTTGACGAGGACTCGTTAAAGCCAATCCTGCATTGTTTTACCAGTAAACTCCGGTCCTTTGTCTGAGCGGATGTACCCCGCACCGACGCGGCTCCTTCTGCTCCGGTGCAGAAACGGCATAACGGAACCCGCCTGCCGACAACTCTCTCTGAGCAGCCCGATCTGACTGGTCCAATTTGATTGTTAGTGCATGATTGGCCTGTGTTCCATCGGTATGATGGTTCCCGGCTGTTCTGGTCATCGCGCTGGCCGTCATGAAACAACCTCAAATCCCTTCGTTGTTTGCTGGGGCCGTTGCGGGCGTCATCATGCCATATTCTGTCAGGGGGCCGGACTGCATGAGACATTCACTTTCGCCAACAACGGCTATTCGATCGATACCGGGGTTCCGGAGATCGATCCACTGCTGAATCGCGCCGGCATTCCGTCGATGATGTGGACGATCTCTCTGCTGCTGGAGGCCCCGGGTTTCGGTAGAGCGCTTGAACGCGTGAGTTGCCTAAAAGCCATCATCAAAGTGGTCCTTCCAAAGGAAAAGACCTTCGCCGGTGTTCCGACCTCGGCGGTCCTGAGATCCGTTGCCACCAATACCGTTACGGGTGATCCATATTCGTCAATCGCACTGCCGGGGCGAATTTATGCGCCGGTCTGTCGCGCCATGGGCTGTTCCCCGTTGAACTTGTAACGTGGCCTTGAGAAAGGTGGACATTGGTTTCTCCGCTGATCCCTTTGAATGCGGGCGGTGCGTTCGTTAGCGCGGCGCTTGGCTTGGGTATCGCAGACGGCAATTTCGTAAACCTGCTGTATATTCCGCTCGCATTTGCTTGCTTGCTGGCCGTCGCCAGTCATTGGTATCATTTACGCCATGACGGGCTCTTCTCACCCAGAGCGAGCAACGATGGGATACGGTCCAGGGAGGAAGGCGGTTAACCTGTTGCGCAGATGAGCACCTGACCGTCCTGCACCAAAACTCAATGGGTGTTGGTGCCCTTCATCCGTCCTGATCCAAGCTGGGAGCAGCCAAAATGAACCCAAGAAACTTTGTCCCAAAGGGTGCCGCCAGCTATCGTATAGAGTATGATGGGTCGGCCAGGGAAATCTATTTCCTGTTGCTGCCAAAGCTGACCATGCTGGCCTTTAGCGCTGCGGTGGAACCCCTGAGGATCGCCAATCAGGTTACAAACAAGGAACTGTATAGGTGGTTTCTGATCACGGAGGACGGAAGGCCGGTTTCTTGTTCGAACGGGATAGAGATTACGCCGGATTCTGCCTTGCATAATCTACCGAGATCCTCGCGACTGCTTGTGTGTTCGGGAATTGAACCGGCGGAAAGTACGAACCCGAAAGTTCTGGCGTGGATCAGGCGTCAGAGAACCTTTGGGTGTAATCTGGGTGGTATTTGCACAGGAGCTTTTGCCCTTGCAAAAGCCGGGGTTCTGGCGGGCAGACGGTTCACATTGCATTGGGAAAACCATCCTGCTTTTGCCGAACATTTTCATGATTTGGAACCGTCGGCAAACTTGTACGAGATCGACGATGAGCTTATGACATGCGGTGGTGGCCATGCCGCTACCGACATGATGCTGGACATGATCGAATCCGATTTTGGAAATGAACTGGCGGTCATCGTGTCAGACATGTGCATCCACTTTCGCTCCAACAATAGTAAAACGCTTCAGAAATCAGCATTCTCGGTGGCATTGGGCAGTCGCAACCAGCACCTGATCAACGCCATGCAGATCATGCAGGAAAACCTGGAAGATCCGTTGGACATCTCTGAAATAGCCGAAGCCGTGCAGATATCTCGTCGCCAGTTGGAGCGTCTTTTCCAAAAATATGTCGAAACTTCACCTGTGCAGTTCTACATCGAACAGCGCGTTTCGCGGGCTTACGCGTTGCTCAGCGAAACCGAGATGACGGTTGCCGAGATCGCGGCCGCCACGGGCTTTGGCAGCGCGACCCAACTTACGGTGCGGTTCAAAAAACGCTACGGCGAGGCGCCAACGTCATTCAGAAGGGGGTGGTCGGACAGGCGTGCATGATTGGCGTCTGGCCGGGGTTTGAATTCTTGGCTTCTGGATTTTGACACAGATTCGGTACGGCCAGCCAGGGTCCGCTTTGGGTCCGCGCATTGAAACAACGGACGCATAGCCTTGGTTTACAGTGTTTAAAGTCGATCAGTGAGGCATTGTTGAACAGCCCCGGCCTCAGCTTGGTTCACCGGCCAGCTCCTGGGCGAAGGGCTGGACATCCCCGATATGTGCTTTGACCCAATCTGGATCGTAATACGTATCCAGATACCGATCTCCGCTGTCGCACAGCAGGGTGACGATCGAGCCGTTCCGGCCGGCGTCCATCATCTCGTTTGCAATCTGCAACGCACCCCAAAGGTTGGTTCCCGTCGACGCGCCGGCGCGTCGTCCGATCCGCTTTTCCAGCCAGAGCATCGTGGCGACACTTGCTGCGTCCGGCACTTTGATCATGCGGTCGATGATATCTGGTTGAAATGAGCGCTCGACTTTGGGTCGACCAATGCCCTCGATCCGGCTGGAGGTTTCAGACGTCAGGCTTCGGTCTCCCGTCAGGTAGCTGTCGTAGAACACAGAGTTCTCCGGATCGACGACGGTCAGGGCGGTATCATACCCTTTATAGCGAATGAAACGACCAAGCGTGGCCGACGTCCCGCCGGTGCCCGCGCTCATCACCAGCATCGCAGGCACTGGATGAGGTTCACATTCCATCTGACGGTAGATGCTTTCCGCTATGTTGTTGTTGCCGCGCCAATCGGTGGCCCGTTCTGCATAAGTGAACTGATCCATGAAGTAGCCGCCAATGGACCTGGCCAGTTCAACCGATGCGCCGTGCATTTCCGGTGCAGAGTCTACGAAATGCGTTTGGCCCCCAAAAAACGCGATCATTCTGATCTTGCTGTGCGCGGTGCTTCTCGGGATTACAGCGATGAAGGGAACGCCGATCATACGCGCGAAGTAGGCCTCGGACACCGCCGTGCTGCCGGATGACGCCTCGACGATCGTTGTGCCTTCTTTGATTTTGCCGTTGCACAAGGCGTAGAGGAACAGGGATCGGGCCAGCCGATGTTTGAGACTGCCCGTCGGATGTGTGCTTTCGTCTTTCAGGTAGATGTCCACGCCTTCCAGATGCGGAACCGGCAGTTTGAACAGGTGTGTATCCGCCGACCTGTGTGCATCTGCATTGATCTTTGCGATAGCGCCCGCAACCCAACTGTTCATTTCACCCTCATGTCCGCAGTTTTATCCTGTTCGATTATGCGCCCGCCCATTTGCAGATGGCAAATGGGCAGGATCCGACGCGTCATGTTATCCACAACACGCAACCGATTTGGTTTGTGTTGGTTCGCAAGGGACTTCGTTCGGATTGGCCCCACGTCCCAGCCAGGTCCGTTCGGCCAGATAGAAGTCAGAAAACTTCCGGTGAAAGTCTTCAGGCACGGATTTCGAAGGAATCCCACTTCTCAAAAGCACTTGCTGCCAGGCCTTTACTTTCGGGAAATCCGAGAGCATGTCGTAGCCGCTGTGATCCTCAACAATAGCCGCGCGATGCAGCAGAGGGAGCCAGGCGATATCCACGTTTCCTATCGTATCGCCCGAAAAATAATGTCTTTGACCCAACTGGCGCTCGGCCTTTTCGAAGGATTTTCTGAGTTTGGCCATGCGTTCGTCCAAAACCTCTTTGTTGGCGTTTTGCATCGTGCTGCATTGAACCAGATAATGTTTGGTTGCCTGATAGCTCCAGGCCCGATTGGTCGCGCGCTGCTCGGGCGTCAAGTTCTCCTGGAGTGGTGGCGTGATCTCGTCGATGTACTCGACGATTGCATCGGATTCGAACAATGACTGGCCGTTTTCGGTGATCAATACAGGAACCTGGCCGGTGGGTGAGATATCGAGAAACCACGCGGGCTTGTTCTTCAGGTCAATGTACTCAATATCATAGGGAACCTGCTTCGCTTCGAGGATCGCGGTGACGCGCTGAACGAACGGGCAGATCTTGAAACTGACGATCTTGATCATGGGTGAAGTCCTTTCTGGTTGATCCGACTTGTAAGACGACCAGCGATGCAAAAAGACGAACCTATTGGGAAAAAACCTTCCAAAAAGTTGATCTTGAGTGATGTTTTTTGGCGTTGATGGGGTGGCTACCGATGGCGCAAGCGAAACCGGATCTCGAGAGTGTTTGGTCGGAATACCGGGCCAGCCTGTTTGCCTTTCTTCGCTCAAAAGTACCGAACGAAGAAGATGCAGAGGATTTGCTTCAAGTGATCCTGCTGAAAGCCCACCAGGGCATGAGCGGTCCAAATGAGGTCAAAAGCCTGAAATCGTGGCTGTTTCAGATTGCGAGCAACACGATCACTGACTTTTATCGAAGCAGAGGTCGGCAAAGGACTGTTCATCCGGATGACCTTTGGTACGGCGATCTGGATGAAAATGACCAGCATGTGCTGGAGAATTGTGTTGCACCCTTCATAGATGCTCTGCCGCCCGAAATGGGCGAACTGCTACGCAGGATAGACCTGCAGGGCGTATCGCAAAAAGATCAAGCGGCCGAACTCGGTGTCAGCTACTCAACATTGAAGTCCCAGGTGCAGGCCAGCCGTCGTCAACTGCGCAAACTTTTCGAGAATTGCTGTGATTTCTCTTTGGATCAAAAGGGCAACATTGCTGGCTATGAACGCAAAGTGGGAAACTGTGGCCCGTGTTGAACCACAACCATGGACCCGCCCTTGACCCCTGAACATATCACGGGATGATGCGCATTATACGAAACCCGCCAGTAGCCTAAAAGGATCAATCACTTAAGATCGACCAATGGTCGAAGACAGAAAAAACTGAGAACCGCCAGAGGACCTCAGTTGTGAATCAGCGCATTTTCCCATTCTGAAAGAAACTTGTTTCGCTTCAGGGTGTCCAGAAATGTCATCAGGGCGGGTTCAAGCGCAATAGTTGCGTGTTCCGTGCCGTTCTTTCTTTCCTGAAGCGGCGGCAGAGTATGCGCTCCGTCCGTGGGGTTGGATTGATACTTCAGAACAAACTCGATGAACCGTCGGGCTGTTGCCGGATCCCCGGATGCCCTTGAAACCAACGCTGTCCGCATCATTGTTGTCGGGTAGTCAGAGGGCAGCACAATTTCAAGGATGTCCTGGCTTTCGGCGCGCGCTTCGGCGTAGCTGCCAAGAACGTTGTAGGCGACGGCAATTTTTCCGTTGGTAAGGTCGTCGATCATCTCGCCCGAACAACAATAAAGCCGGGCATCAAGCCCGCCCATCACTTCCATCAACCTCCAGAACGTTTCGGACGCCCGCGCGTCCTGCGTCGCAAAAAGATAGCCCAAACCGGACTGGCGGACGTCGTAGGTTCCAATCCGGCCTCTGAATACGTCTGGGCGTACACGCAGCGTCTCGATCAGCTCCTGCCGGGATTGCGGGATTGGCAGCCCTTTGAAGGCGGCGCGGTTGATGACAATGGCCGCTGGTTCAGAGGTGAAGGCAAACAGGCTCTGCCGCCATTGCGCCCAGGCCGGATGTGAAATGCCCTCAAGAGCTAGGGCGTAGCCATCGTTTGTGAGTTTCAACTGCAAATCCATGGCGCTGGAAATGGCAATATCGAAAGCCTCGGGCTCCTCACGAAAACGCCGGTCGATATCGGCTGTTCCGGTGACCAGGTATTCGATGGCCACGTCCGGTTTGCTGGCGACGAAGGCTTCGATCAGTGGCGCGAACAAGTCCGTGTCTGTGCTTGAGATTACACGCAGGGACGTGGCCGCCTGGGTTTCGTTGAAGATCTGCCGATCTTCCCAGTCCTGCGCCCATCCGACTTGGCACAGCCAGATCAAACCTAGAGCGATAAGGTTACGCACGCGCCACCCTCCGGTCGGTTTTTCAGAATTAGCTGGCCGCCATGGACCGATGCGACATCCCGCGCGATCGTCAATCCTAGTCCTGAGCCGATGGTATTCGAGGCATTTGCCCCGCGCTGAAAACGCGTGGTCAGAGTTTCGATTTCATGAGATGGAAAACCGGGCCCGTGGTCGCACACCGTGATCCGAGGGGTCGGTTTGCTCGAAACCGTGATCTCGATCTCACTTTCGACGGGTCCGTATTTCATCGCATTGTCAATTAAGTTTCGCACAGCGCTTTGGATCAAAATCGCATCCCCGGCATAACGAACGTGCGCGTCCCCTACCAAAGAAAGAGAAAGATCTTTCATTTCCACGATGGGCGTCAGGCGCAAAACCAGATCGCGCACAAGTTCGACAAGGTCGATCTCCTGCCGTTCCAGATGATCGGCCCGGAATGTGATCATCGCATGATCCAGAAGCTGCCCTGCCGCACGAGAACTTTCGTCGATGGCCTTCACCATCGACCGCATGGCTTCGCGATTTTCCTCTTTTTCAACACGCTGCAACGTGGCTTCCGCGTAGGAACGGACGGTTGCAAGTGGCGTGCGGACCCGGTGCGCAGCCTCTGCGATGAAGTCCTCGGACTGGCTTAGGGACTGGTCCAGCCGTCCCATCAGCGAGTTGAGCGACTTGACCAGTGGCGCCATTTCCCTTGGCACTGGTTTGGCGAACGGGCTCAGGTCCTGCGGCCCCCGTCGCGCGACGGATGTCGTCAGCTTGCCAAGCTGGCCAATTGTGGTCGACGTCGCCCAAAATGACAGAGCAGCAGCCAGCGCAAAAAAGCCGATACCGAGAAGGGCAGCATTTCGTGAAATCTGGTCGAGTGTTTCGGAAAGAGCGTCTTGCGATTGCGCAAGGACAATCTGGATTTCTGTTCGTCGGTTCGCCCCGATCAAGGTGCGGCTTGCGCTGATTTTCCGGACATCTGAACCGCGAATATTGTCGGATTGAAATGTCTGGTCGTCGGCAAATGTCAGGTCCTCGTAGCCCGACAGGAATTGGCCGTCCTGCAGGATTGCATAAAACACGCGGTCGTCGGCCGGGGTGCTGAGCATCGAAAACGCCGAGTAGGGTAGGTCAAGCTCGACCGTGCCATCCCGAATTGTGGCGGCGTCCAGCATCGACGTGACCGAAGCGTCAAGGATGTTGTCCTGACCCTGTTGCGCCACCTGCACCGCAAAGTTTCGGACGGCGAAAAACAAGACCAGTGCGAGAACCGCCGCGCCTCCGATCAGGGTCAGCACCAACCGATTTCTGAGCGATCCTGATACCGCAACGCTATCCATCTTGGTCCAATCGATAGCCAAGGCCACGCAATGTCGTGATCCTCAAATTCGAGGCCGACAAATGTTTGCGAAGGCGTCCAATGTAAACCTCGATCGCGTTTTCCGAAACGTCCTCATCGTAGGAAAACAACCGATCGGACAGCTTGTTCTTGGAAAAGATCTGGCCGGGTGCGTTGAGAAACAGTTCAAGAAGGCGCAGTTCGCGATTGCGCATTGTAACGGCCTCACCCCCGACAGTCAGGTGGCCTGCGACCGGGTCGAAAACGACGCCACCGATCTCGATCTTGGTTCTAGCATTGCCGGACCTGCGACGCAGGACGGCGCGGATACGGGCCTCCAGCTCGGCGTGATCAAAGGGTTTGGTGACATAATCATCAGCGCCCAGATCAAGCGAACCGATTCGATCCGACACCTGGCTTCGGGCGGTCAGGACGATGACCGGAGTGTCCAAATCACTGGCGCGATGCTTCTCAAGGAACGTGCGACCATCGCCATCCGGCAACATGATATCGAGCAGGATAAGATCATATTCCCCGGTCGCAACAAAGGCCGAGGCGTCTTCAAGTTTCTCTGCGTGATCAATGACATGACCATCTATTCGCATGCGTGATGCGATGGCATTGGCAAGGTCAAGATTGTCTTCGACAAGAAGGAACTTCATTGCGCTCTGGAACGATTTTTTCTGCGTGACAGGTCTGTGTCAGGTTGGTGTGCATTCTCCCACATCAACTGATCCGTAGTGCGGACGGTTGTCAATTGGGAGGACATTATGTCGAATTTCGAACTGGGCCGTCGGGCCCTACTTGCGGCTGTTGCGGCGTTTGGTCTTGTCGGCTCGGCGGCTGCTGATGGTCACCAGGTCGTGGACAGCATCCACTTTCTGATCCCCGGCGGTGCCGGCGGCGGCTGGGATGGCACGGCGCGCGGAACTGGCGAGGCGCTGACCAAGTCGGGTCTTGTTGGAACTGCCAGCTACGAGAACATGTCAGGTGGCGGTGGTGGCAAAGCCATCGGTTATCTGATCGAAAACGCGGCCAGCAATCACGGCACGCTGATGGTGAACTCAACGCCTATCGTGATCCGTTCATTGACTGGTGTCTTCCCGCAAAGCTTCCGCGATCTGACATTGGTTGCCGGAACTATCGGTGACTACGCGGCGCTGGTTGTTCCTGCGGACAGCGACATTCAAGACGTCAATGGCTTGATCGAGGCATTCAACGCCGATCCCGCGGGTGTTGCCGTGGGTGGTGGTTCGGTCCCGGGCGGGATGGATCATCTGGTTGCCGCGATGGTGTTCCAGGCGGCGGGCGCCGACCCGGTCGCGATGAAGTATGTCCCATATGACGGCGGCGGCGCGACGATGGCGGGTTTGCTGTCTGGCGAAGTGCAGGCGGTTTCAACCGGCTTTTCCGAAGCCGTGGAACTGGCCAAGGCCGGAGAGGTCCGTATCATCGGAGTGACGTCCTCGGATCGCGTGGACGCGTATCCGGATGCACCGACCATGGTCGAGCAAGGCAACGACACAACGTTTGTCAATTGGCGTGGATTCTTTGCGGCTCCGGGTCTGCCCGCCGAACAGTTGGCGGCCTATCAGGAGGCCATCGCCAAAATGTACGACACGCCCGAATGGGAAGAAGTTCGTTCGCGCAACGGCTGGGTGAACATTCACAACCCCGGCGATGATTTCCAGACCTTCCTGGAAAATCAGGAGAAGGTTATCGGCGATCTGATGCGGCAGCTTGGCTTCCTCTGATCACGCTAATTCGCTTCCAAACACAAATGCGCCCGGGACGGCCCGGGCGTGGTACCGATAAAAGAGGGAGAGGTCGATGGTGATTGATCGCTGGATAGCACTTGTCATCCTGATGCTATGTCTTGCCTATGGCTACGCGGCTTATTTCACAATGGACGATCTGCTGCCGCCGATCATGAAACAGCGGCCGCTCTGGCCGTCGACATTTCCCAAGGTTCTTGCCGCAGGTGGAATATTGCTGTCACTGGCTATTCTGCTCGGCTTCGAGAAAGCCCCGGCGAAAGAGGAAGCCGCGGATATCAACCTGTCCCGATTGGGCGAGTACAAGGTTGGGCAAGCGCTGTCTCTGTTAGGCCTCATGGTTGCATATGCTTTTTTGCTCCGCCCGCTTGGGTTCCTGGCGGCCACGTTCCTGTTTCTTACTTTCGGTAACTTCATTCTGGGGGAACGCCGCTATGTCCTGATGGCTGTGGTAGCGGCCATCGCGGCCGGCAGTATCTGGTATCTGGTTGATGTGGTCCTGGGCATTTTCCTCAGCCCGATGCCATCACTTCTGAACGGAGTTTGAGATGCTCGAAGGATTAATGACGGGCCTTTCAACGGCTTTCACATTCACCAACATTCTAATGGTTGTCGGCGGTTGCCTGATCGGAACATTCATCGGCATGTTGCCGGGCCTGGGCCCGATGTCGATCATCGCAATCATGATCCCGGTCGCAATCACCATCGGTGATCCCTCGGCTGCACTGATCCTGCTGGCCGGTGTCTATTATGGCGCGGTGTTCGGGGGCTCGACCTCATCGATCCTGATCAATGCGCCCGGGGTTGCCTCAACCGTGGCCACGAGCTTTGACGGCTACCCCATGACGCGCCAGGGCAAAGCTGGCAAAGCGTTAACGGTCGCCGCAATTTCAAGCTTTGCGGGTGGTACGATTGGCGCGGTCCTGTTGATGATCTTTGCCCCTGCGCTGGCTTCAGTCGCACTTCTGTTCCACTCATCCGAGTACTTCGCCCTGATGGTTGTCGGGCTTTCGGCCATCGCGGCTTTTGCCGGAACCGGGCAGGTCAGCAAGGCGTTGTTGATGACGTTTCTCGGCCTAATCATGGCCACCGTCGGAGAAGGCGTCTTGTTCAATTCGCCGCGTTTCACGATGGGCATCATGGATTTGCAGTCGGGCTTTGGCTTCATAACTCTGGCCATGGCGATGTTCGCGTTGCCCGAGGCGATCTATCTGGTGCTTGATCCGAACCGATCCAAGACGGGTGATGGCGAAAAGGCCGGCGAGATCAAGGACCTTAGGATCACACGCGACGAGGCGCGCAGGATTACCCCGGTCATCGGACGTCAGTCCCTTCAGGGGTTCTTCATCGGAGTACTGCCTGGAGCTGGGGCGACGATCGCCTCTTTCCTGGGTTACGCCGTCGAGCGCAATATCGCGTCCAAAGAAGAGCAGGAGCAATTTGGCAAAGGTTCCGTCAAGGGGATCGCTGCACCGGAAAGCGCTAACAACGCCGCGTGTACGGGGTCGTTTGTTCCGCTCCTGACACTCGGCATTCCCGGGTCTGGTACGACGGCGATCCTTCTCGGTGCGTTGATTGCCCTGAACGTGTCGCCCGGCCCGCGCCTCATGATCGACGAACCGCAGATCTTTTGGGCGGTCATTATCTCGATGTATCTGGGCAATCTGGTTCTGTTGATCCTGAACCTTCCGCTTATTCCCTACATCGCCAAGATTCTGGCCGTACCGCGCAACTTCCTTATACCGTTCATACTGTTCTTCACCCTTATGGGTGCCTATATCGGGCAGAACAACGCGACCGAACTGCTTATTCTGGTCGGTTTTGGAGTTTGCGCCACGTTGCTGAGGTTTGCCGACTACCCGCTTGCGCCCCTGCTGATCGGGTTCATCCTTGGCCCGCTGCTGGAGAACAACTTCTCGCGCGCGATGCAACTGTATGACGGAGTAAGCTTTATCTGGGAACGTCCAATGACTTTGGGACTGCTGGTGCTGGCCGTCGTATTGGTCGTCCTTCCCAGCTATCGCCAGCGCCGAGCGCTTGCACGGGCAGAAGGCGTCGCCGATGGTGACTGATTGTTTTTGTCGATGAAGGTTCAAGAGACTGGATGAACAGACCGTTGTGCTGTCCGTTGCCAAACAGCGAAAGCTGATGTTCCTGGGGTTCGATGAAAAGGTCGCAAAGTCCATATGGCGGTCCCTGAGGGGCTGCTGGCAAGCGTCCGCGTGTCCAAAGCGGCCATTTATTTTCACGCTTCAAACATTTGGAAAGCGCTGATGGCAGAAGTTTGCTGCGCGCGCGTTGCTGGCCTCACTTATACATAGACTTTCGCTCAATTTTTGCAAAAGCCTTTGGAATTGCTGCGCTGTTCAAAGCCAGCCTTGAGAACGGGTCGACCGCTCATCTGAATACATGAGCGAAGCAACTTTGCTGTTTCCCGTACCTGCGTTTTCAGGCACGCATCCCCAAGAAAAAAATTGGTATACCAAATTCCAAATACCTGATACGAAATCCGGGCGAGATTGCGAATCGGATCTGAGGAGGCCCGGTTCGAGAACTTAGGAGGATCGATAAATGATGAAGTTTCTTGCCACCGTTTCGGTTGCAGCCATGACCCTGACCGGGACCATCGCCGCCGCTGATGAGTACCCATCCAAAACCATCGAGGTCGTGACCCATGCCGGAAACGGTGGTGGTACGGACGTCACCACTCGCATGATGATGCTGCGTGCCCGTCGCGAATTGGGCACCGACATGGTTGTCGTAAACAAGAAAGGTGGCGGCGGTGCAGTCGCCATGGACCACTACCTGACCGTCCCGGCGGATGGTTACACGATCCTGACCTTCACCATCGGTCACGCGGCGACAGTTGCAAAAGGCAAGACCAAGATGTCTCTGGACGATATCCGCCCGATCGCCCGCGGTACCGATGACCCGCAGATCCTGATGGTACGTTGCGGTGCATATGTGGATGCCGAAGCCTTTGTTGCAGCTCAGAAAGAAGCACCAATCAGTTATGGCACCACCCACCTGGGCAACATTGACGACGTATCGGCGTTCATGTTCACCAAGAAAGGCGGCATGCAGACCCCGAAAATTGTTCCCTTCGAAGGCGGTGGTGAACTGGCGACCCAACTGGTTGCAGGTGCGGTTGACGCGGCTGTTCTGAACCTGGCCGAAGCCGGATCTCAGATCGACGCAGGCGACGTTTGCCCCATCGTTGTTTTGGCCAACGAGCGTATGGCAGGTCTGCCAGATGTGAAAACCGCCAAGGAGATGGGCATTGATGTCAGTTTCTCGACCGTTCGCGGCTTTGTTGTTCACGCCGACACGCCCGATGATGTTGCTGTCAAGATCGAGGATTCCCTGCTGAAGTCCATGAACCATGGCGTATACCAAGGCTTCCTGGAATCCGTCGGGTTGGACAGCACTTCGGTCGTGGGTTCCGATGAGTGGGGCAACCAGATCACCACTATGGTCACCGATATGGAATCCGCTCTGAAAGAATTGGGCTTTATCGAGTAATCTGAACCATTTAGCGCGGCCGGTCAGGTGCTTGCCGCGCTAACTTTTCCAGCGGACGGGTACAAAGAATGCAAAAGTCCAATGACAATACCGGACATGGTCCAAAGGGTGGCTTCGCGCAGTTTGCTGTCCCGCTGGGGATCTTGGTGTTTTGCGCCTGGGCCTTCTGGCTTTCGACGCAATTCGAGCGCGTCCCGCCGATCCTGAAACGCGGCATGCAGCCCTCTGATTTCCCTCAGTTGGTTATCGGCCTGATCGTTCTACTGTCAGTCTGGTTGCTTTTTAAGGACCGTGATGAGGCACCTGCCAGGCTCTCGCGACTTGTGCAGTCCACAATCGGGTTGCTGATCGGTTTCCTGCTGATCGCCGAGATTGATCTCTTTCTGGGGTTGGGCCTGTTTGCCGTGTCGCTCGCGGCCCTGTGGGGTGAGCGGCGTGTCTGGGCACTTGTACTGGTCGGCATCATCGCGCCGCTGGCGGTGTTCTTCCTGTTCAACGGCATATTCGAGGTCCGCTTCCCGCGCGGGATCCTCACCAACCTCTGGTACGGGTAAAGACAATGGATGCTGCTCTGAACGGCCTTTTGGCTCTTGCTGATCCCAACCTGCTGGCGTTGATATTTGCAGCGACTCTGGGCGGGGTGTTGGTCGGCGCTCTCCCGGGGTTGAATGCGACAACAGGTGTTGCGCTGCTTCTTCCCTTTACGATCACGATGGAGCCCATTCCGGCCATTGCGATCCTGACGACAATTTATTGCGCGGCGACTTTTGCCGGAGCGATCACCGCAATTCTCATCAATACGCCCGGGACGTCGGCCAGTGCCACCACTTGCTTGGACGGCTATCCCTTGGCGCAAAGGGGAGAGGCAGGCCGCGCGCTGGGGATGGCCGCTGTCTCCTCGACCATTGGTGGAATTATCTCGGTCGTGTGCCTGATGGCCGCTGCCCCATTGATGGCGCGGGCTGCGTATAACTTTGCACCGCCTGAATACTTTGCGCTGACAGTTTTCGGTCTGTCGATGCTGGCAACAATTGGAGATGGATCGCCGGTCAAGAACATCCTGTCCGGCGCGTTTGGCGTGCTGATCGCAACTGTCGGCATCGATCTGCTGACCTCGATCGAGCGTTTCACCTTCGGCCTGAACGAGCTGAGCGAAGGTATTCCATTTGTGCCCGTCATGATCGGTGTGTTCGGCATCTCAGAACTGCTGGTCCAGGCCGATAACCTGCATGTGGAGCGCAAGCGCGTCATAATGAAAGCCATCCGCTTGCCATCGCGCGAAGACTATTCGCGGGTTTGGAAAACCATTTTGCGGTCGTCCGGTATTGGCACGTTTATCGGCATTCTGCCAGCTGAAGGTGCGACGGTAGCCTCGATGATCGGCTATAACGAGGCCAAGCGCTGGTCGAAGAGGCCTGAAGAGTTTGGCAACGGCTCTCTCGAAGGTATCGCTGGGTCCGAGGCCGCAAACAACTCGGCCACGGGTGGGGCGATGGTTCCGACGCTTGCCCTGGGGATACCTGGCAGCCCGACGGCTGCTGTGATCCTCGCCGGTCTGATGGTGCATGGCCTGCGACCCGGCCCGACGATGTTTACCGAACAGGCCGACTTTGCCTTCGCAATCTTCTGGTCGATGATGCTGGTGAACATCTTGTTCTTCTTCATCGGACTGTGGGGTGCCAAGATCTTTGCCCGCGTCACGCTGATCCCGATCCAGATCTTGTGGCCTTGTGTCTTCATCTTCTCGATCGTGGGTGCCTATGCGCTGGAACAATCCATGCTGGATGTCTGGATCGCCATCGGCTCGGGGATACTGGGCTTCTTCATGCGCCGTTATGGTTTTTCCGTGGTGCCCATGGCCATCGGCCTGATCCTGGGCGGTATGCTGGAGACACGCCTCGGTCAGTCGATGGTGATGCTGGACGAAAAATGGTGGCTCATGCTGACCCGTCCGCTGACGCTCTTCTTCTTTGTTCTTACGGTCCTGGCTCTGTTTGGCCCGCTGCTGTGGGGACGCCTTTTCAAACAACGCTCGCCGCTTAAGTCGACCGGAGAATAACAATGACCAAGATCAAATCCGTCCGCACCCGTGTCTGGAATTGGAAAGGCAAGACCGTTCCACCGCAGGGTAATTTCTGCACCAACGCCAGCGACTTGTTGTGGGAAAAGGGCGATGCGATGTCCTCTTTCCGTTTTCACCAGTGGCTGACCTGCGAGATTGAAACCGAAGATGGCACAGTCGGCATCGGCAACGCTGCGCTAGCGCCAGGTGTTGTGAAAAAGGCCATCGACGAATGGTTCGCGCCCATGGTGATCGGCGAAGACCCGTTCGACTTTGCCTACCTCTGGGAAAAGATGTACCGCCGCTCGCACGCATGGGGCCGTAAGGGTATTGGAATGACAGCGATTTCGGCCATCGACATCGCCATCTGGGACCTAATGGGCAAACTGGCGGGCAAGCCTGTGTTCAAGTTGCTGGGCGGTCGCACCAAGGAAAAGATACCGGTCTATTATTCTAAGCTCTATTCGGGGCCCATCGAAGCGATGCAGGCCGAGGCGGAAGAGGCCAGGAAGAACAACTATCAAGGCTACAAGATGCGGTTTGGCTGGGGCCCCAAGGACGGCATGACCGGCATGCGGGAAAACCTCAAACGCGTGGAAGCGGTGCGTGAAGTTATTGGCTATGATGTAGACCTGATGCTGGAATGCTATCAGGGCTGGAACGTCGATTACACCAAGCGGATGCTGCCCAAGCTTGCGAAGTACGAACCGCGCTGGCTGGAAGAACCGGTGATTGCCGACGATGTGGAAGGATACCGTGAACTGAATGCCATGAATATCGTGCCCATCTCGGGCGGGGAGCATGAATTTTCGCTCATCGGCTGCAAGGATCTGATCCAAAAAAAAGCTGTCAGTGTGCTGCAATATGACACGAACCGCGTGGGTGGCATCACGGCCGCGCAAAAGATCAACGCCGTCGCCGAAGCTTTCCAGGTTCCGGTCATCCCGCATGCAGGTCAGATGCACAATTATCACCTGACTATGGCCAATGCGAATTGCATGATCAGCGAATACTTCCCGGTCTTCGACGTCGAGGTCGGAAACGAGCTGTTCTATTACATCTTCGAAGGCGACCCGGATGCCGTGGATGGCTATCTGGATCTGGACGACAACAAGCCCGGCCTCGGGATCGAGATCTCGGACAAGCATCTGCATGACTTCGAGGTGACGGAATGAACCGGAAATACGCAGGTATCTGGCCGGTTGCGCCAACGCCGTTCAATGATGACGGGACACTTGATCTCGAAGGTATGAAACGGGTGCTCGACTGCCTGATTGATCAAGGAGCGGATGGAATCTGCGTTCTGGCCAACTTTTCGGAGCAGTTTCTGATTTCGGATGCCGAACGCGAAGTACTGGCGCGGCTTTCGGTCGAACATATCGCAGGACGGGTGCCGGTCATCGTAACGATCAGCCACTATGCCACGCAGATCGCCGTCGAGCGTGCGCAATTCGCCAAGGAATTGGGGGCTGACATCGTAATGATGATGCCGCCATATCATGGTGCACTTCTGAAAGGCACAACCGAACAGAGCTTCGAGCAGTTCGCAGCCGTTGGCGAGGTCGGCATTCCGATCATGGTGCAGGATGCACCACTTTCCGGCGTGGATCTGCCTGTGCCACTGCTGGTGCGCATGGCACAAGAGATTGAGGACGTGAAGCTGTTCAAGATCGAATGTCCCCGTGCCGCCAACAAGATCCGTTCGCTGATAGAACAGGGTGGCGACGCAATCGAAGCGCCTTTTGATGGCGAAGAGGCCATCACCCTTCTGGCGGATTTGGATGCCGGTGCAACAGGTTCGATGACCTC
Organism: Ruegeria sp. N11; assembly: GCF_056531525.1. Lineage (NCBI taxonomy): Bacteria > Pseudomonadati > Pseudomonadota > Alphaproteobacteria > Rhodobacterales > Roseobacteraceae > Ruegeria > Ruegeria sp. N11. The sequence goes on along the minus strand of NZ_JBQFLX010000021.1, from coordinate 60,494 downwards.
GGGCATGATCGTGGATCAGATCAAACCGGTGCTGACCCACCACCATGCCGGACGCATCGACGAAGCGACAGCCGCATATGGTCGAGTAGCCATGGCAATTAATCACGAAAACCGTCAATGCGGCTGGCAATCGTGCAAGGCCGCGATGGTCGAAGGCGGCGTAATCAAATCAGAATTTTGCCGCCACCCAATTCCGCCGTTGCATCCCGCCATCCGCTCGCGTCTGATCGACCTGCTGCGGCCGTTGGATCCTATGGTTTTGAGCTGGGGGAAGTGATTTGAGCGAGAGCTGGATTGATAGCCTGAAAGAAGAAGGTGGTGTAAAGCCACGCAAGACACTTGCCGAAGAAGCCGCCGACAACCTGCGCGAATTTATTCTGCTGGGTAAGCTTGCCCCCGGTACGGCAATTCCCGAACGTGATCTGGCCGAGGCGCTCGGCGTATCCCGTACGCCTTTGCGCGAAGCCTTGCGGTTGCTCGAAGTTGAAGGGTTGGTGGAGTACTCGGCCACACGGCGCCCGCACGTTGCCGACCCTTCTCTGCACGAGTTGACGCAGTATATTTCGGTCCTGGGCGCTCTCGAAGCGTTGGCGGGTGAAATCGCCTGCGTCGAAGCAACGATGGCTGAAATAGCCGAAATCGTTCGTTTGGGCGCTCGTATGTCCAAAGGTTCCGGAAAGCTCGAACCGCTGGAGTTCTTTCAACTCGACATGCAGTTTCACGCGGCCATCGTTGAAGCCAGCCGGAATGAGCCCCTTATCGAAACGCACCGGCAATATAACGCCCGCCTTTGGCGTGCACGTTTCTTGTCGTCGCAACAGGTTGATCGCCGTGACAATACTCTGTCCGAACACTCGCGGATCACTGACGCCCTACAAAAGCGTGACGCAGCCGCGACGCGGCGGGCGCTGCGCGATCACCTGAATAGTACAATCGAGAATATTGAACGCCTTCACGCCCAAAGCAGTGGAGCAAAGTCCGAGGACTGAAAGATGAAGCCCAGAATTGGTATTATCCCCGGTGATCCAAGCGGCATCGGGCCGGAACTGATCGCACGGTTGCTGACTTCGGAGGGCGTTTCCGAGGCGGCGGACATTCTGCTGATCGGCGACAGGCATGTGTTTGAAACGGGACAGACCGTCGCCGGTGAAACTTATGACCTGACCCCCGTAGACGTGTCGGGCGACTGGACCCAAGCCCCTGCGTTCGCCCTGCACGAGATGGAGACGATTGCGCCTGACGAAGTGAGGGTTGCCGAAGTGACCGAAGCTGGCGGAGCATCGGTTCTGCGAACGCTGGATTCCGCTCTGGAACTGACGCGCTCCGGTGTGATTGACGCCATCGTATTTGGACCGTTCAACAAGGCCGCGATGCACTTGGCGGGGCTGGGTCATGATGACGAGCTTCACTACATGGCCGAAAAGCTGGGCGTGGCGAACTACATCTCGGAACTAAACACGCTTGACGGCATGTGGACCAGCCGCGTGACCAGTCATGTCGCCCTGCGTGACGTGGCCGACATGATCAGCGAAGAACGCGTTGCCGAAGCGGTGCATCTGATCCACAACACACTGCGCCGTTCTGGTTTAAATCGCCCTCGGATTTCAGTGGCCGCGATCAATCCGCATGCCGGTGACGGTGGAAATTTCGGCACCGAGGAGATCGACATCCTCGAACCGGCAATCCGCAAACTGGCGCGGGGGCAGATGTCAGTTGATGGTCCGTGGCCGTCCGACACCGTGTTCCTCAAGGCGGTTGCCAAGGAAATAGACGCGGTTGTGACGATGTATCACGATCAGGGTCAGATAGCGCTGAAACTGCTTGGCTTTGACCGTGGTGTGACGGTGCAGGGTGGGCTGCCATTCCCCGTGTCCACTCCGGCCCACGGAACGGCGTTTGATATCGCAGGCCAGGGCTGTGCGGATGTCGGCGCAACCCGCGCTGCTTTTGACATCGCATGTGACATGGTCACGCATTGGGACAACTGAAACATGACTTTCAAGCCGCACGGAAAACACCTGATTGCAGGTGAATGGATCGCTGGAGACGTGAAATTTTTATCCTCCCCGGCGCGTGGGGACGCACATGAATTTTCATCCGGAACCGCCGCCCATATCGACGCATCGGTCCAAGCCGCCGAAGAGGCATTCTGGAGCTTTGGGTATTCCACCCGCGAAGACCGCGCGGCCCTGCTGAATGCGATTGCTGATGAGATCGACGCGCGCGGCGATCTCATTACCCAAATTGGCACGCAGGAAACCGGCCTTCCCGAAGCTCGGATTCAGGGAGAGCGGGGTCGTACCGTAGGCCAGTTGCGCCTTTTCGCCTCTCATATACTGTCAGGTAACTATCTGGACCGCCGCCATGACAAAGCGTTGCCGGATCGAGCCCCTTTGCCGCGTCCTGATCTGAAAATGGTACAGCGCCCTATCGGGCCGGTTGCCGTTTTCGGGGCATCTAACTTCCCGCTTGCGTTCTCAACCGCTGGCGGCGACACCGCTTCGGCGCTGGCCGCCGGTTGCCCTGTTGTGGTCAAAGGCCATCCCGCGCATCCGGGGACCGGAGAGATTGTTGCAGAAGCCATCAAGGGCGCAATCGACAAGACGGGCACGCATCCTGGCGCTTTCTCATTCGTACACGGTGACACGATGGCGGCAGGGCAGGCACTGGTGAGACACCCGCTGATCCGAGCGGTAGGGTTTACCGGCTCTTTGACCGGTGGCCGGGCACTGTTCGATCTTTGTGCGCAGCGTCCTGAACCCATTCCGTTCTTTGGTGAGCTAGGCTCAATCAACCCGATGTTCATCCTGCCGGCAGCCGCGGCGACACGGGGTGCTGAGATTGGCGCCGGTTGGGCAGGTTCGCTTACGATGGGTGCGGGCCAGTTCTGCACCAACCCCGGCATTGCAGTCGTCTTGAAGGACCACGCCGAAGAAATCGCCAAGGCAGCAGTCGAAGGCTTGAAGAACACCGCCCCACAAACCATGCTGACAGACGGCATTGCGGCGGCATACCGTAGCGGTCAGTCGATGATTGCTGCAGAACCGTCTGTTACCGAATTGCTGGCAACCGCGTCCGACGGGCGAACGGCAGCCCCGTTCCTTTATCAGGTCTCGGCGCAGGATTGGCTGGGCAGTGAAACACTGGGACACGAGGTTTTCGGGCCATTGGGGCTCCTGGTAGTCGCAGAAAACATCGGCCAGGTGCGAGAAGTGTCAATGTCCCTGCAGGGGCAGCTCACATGTACGCTGCACATGGATTCAGATGACGCGGAAATTGCGCAAACGTTGTTGCCAGTTCTTGAACGCAAAGCTGGCCGGATCCTTGTAAACGGCTTCCCGACTGGTGTGGAAGTCAGCGACACAATGGTACATGGAGGTCCATACCCGGCTTCCACGAACTTTGGGGCAACATCCGTCGGTACACTGGCCATTCGCCGTTTCTTGCGGCCTGTATGCTTCCAGGACGTACCGGACGTAATGTTGCCAGAGCAGTTCTAGCCTCGTCTGTCGTTTCCGGGAGAGGCAAATGAAATCGGAATCGGCCGGGTTCGTCACAGTTCATCATCAGCCTTCAGATGTGTCGATCCGGAAGGGCCGGTTGCGCTGACTTTGCTGGAGCAACTGTGCGGCGGCGCGGGCCGTAAAACAAACCATCGTCGGCCGATGACATTGCTCTTGTCGGGAAAGGTTAGCTCGGCGAGCCGCTCCACAGTGATTGGTGCGAGTGTTCAAGGTCGACACCGAGCCCATGACTGACGTGCGCTGTTCCCTTTCGGAATAGCATTACTGACGTGCTTCCTGATCGCTGAGCAACGCTCGCATGATGGCGCGAATACGGCGTTGATTGTCCGCGTCTAACGCAAAGTACAGTGCATTTGCCTGGGGGTCGCTTTGCTGGGGGCTAATGAGGTCTCCCGGATCAGCGTGAAGCACATTCGCTATTCGAACCAGAGTTGCGACGTTCGGCGTACGCGCCCTGCCGCTCAGCAGGTCTCTGACCGACGTCACGCCAAGCCCCGCCGCTTTCGCTACAGCACCAGGGTTGGTGCCTTGTTCTTCGATGAGGTCCGCGATTTTTTTTGCAATTCGCTTTCCGAGTTCGACGTCGCTCTCAACCTGCATGATTTTCCATCGGTAAATAATGTTCTGTCATTCCTTGGGTTAATGGCGATCTACACATCAGTCAACGGTACCGACAAAGGTGGCATTGCAAAAACAGAATACCGGAGATGTGCGAAAAATCATTGCACATAGATGATTCAACGTCTATATCGGCCTAACAGAGATGATCAATCACACTAGATAGACGGAGAAACGACAATGACCCTCTTTTCAAAAGTAATGATGGCAACCCTCATGGCCTCGACCGCATTGGCGTCATCAGCGGACGCCTGCTCGCGGCTTGCCAAGCAATCAGACCACGGTGTCGCCTGTGTTCGCTCAGTAGATTAGGGCACAAAAACCGGAATGGATCTTGTGACTTTCGGCGTTGGCGATGACGTCACATCTTACGAAGCCTATGGATACTCGCGCCAATCAGATGAACCGGCGAAGAACTTCACTGTAGCTTGGGTAGAGAACGAGTCTTTCCACGGTGTTCAGGCACAGGCCTTCAACGACAAGGGAATGGTTGCGGATACGCTCTATATGTCCCCCAGTGCAGACTACATTGGTGATTACAAGGACAATGGCGCCCCGGCCGTGAACTTGGCCGACGCGCCGGGTTATCTGGTCGCAATGTACGACACCGCCCCCGAAATCGCCGAGGCGTATAACTCGGGTGAGTTCCAGTTCGCCTGGTCAGCAGATTTGGGTCATGCGGGTCAGCACGGAGTGCATGTTTCGGCCGTGGACGCAAATGGTGATGTCGTTCTGTTCCAAGTGAACGAGGGCGGTGAGGTTCTGGTTTACTCCGGCAATGTTGAAGGTTCGGACCTTGGGGTAAAAGCGAACGCGCCATTGTTGCAGTACCACCGCGAGAACATTGCAGCGTTCAATGCGGAAGATGGAAAGACTGCAGAGAACGTTCCGGCGGACATTTCCTCGGCAAGCCGACACCTGCGTCTGACCTGGCTTAACCAGAACATTTCTCTGGGTGGTATGTCCAAGCCGGAAGCTTTGGGAACGGTACAGAACATGTATGACAGCGGTGCCAGTGTCCCGCAGCAGGTGATCGACCCAACCATCGGAGCGACTTATACCACCAGACAGACCAGCAGAACGATCCTGGGAGACGACGTCATCACAGTGCGGGATTTCGCGACCGCTGCGGAAATTTCGTACTCGATCACAGATGCCAAAATCGCCCACGATCTTAACGGTGGTCAGGTCTGTGCGGATGCCATGGATCAAGCCAACGAAGGTGGGCGGATGATCGAGTTCCGCCCGTGCCCGAAACCCGAAGCAGGCTCCTGATGCAACTCCTATGAAACTCAAAAACAGCCCCCGTTACCCGACGGGGGCTTTTCTTATATTGAAATGCCCCGCTGCCAATATCCCCGTCAACTTTGTTGCGCACTGCCAATCTCTGGCGGCGACAGGATATTGCCTTTGAACCGAAGTACGGTCTGACAGGTCGCCACGCAGCTGTGCGACAATCCGACGAACGGTAAGAAAGGGGCGAGTGCAATAGCCTTCGGCAACCTGTTGAAAGGATGCTGGAACCTCTCCGTTGGCGATAGAGTGCTCCGAGCAGATTTTAAAGTGCGGAGGCCGGCCAGGACCGCGATCCGGTGAGGCGCCGAAAACACTCAGAACCCAACTACCGAAATATGAAATTCAACCGACTTATTGCCGCCGTGCCATTACGTGATCCATAACCAAATTGAGCACCTCGATATCATCCTGGTTAAACGTCAGATAGCGGAACCGTACCGTTCCCCGGTCCGGCTTCGAGCGCGACGGTGTGAGCACCTCAACCGTAACACGAGCACGAAGTGTGTCTCCCGGGAAAACCGGAGCGAGCCATCGTACCTCGTCCATGCCATGGCCGCCCAGGTTGGTGCCAGTAAGTACACCGGTATCACGAAACAGCCGGAAGGTGAGCGCTATGGTTTGAAAGCCGCTGGCAATGATCCCGCCGAAAATCGACTCCTTCGCCGCCACTTTATTCACGTGGAAGGGCTGCGGATCGTGCGTAAGTGCAAAATCAATTATTGCGCCTTCGGTGAGCGTAATCCCACCAGTCTCGAAGGTGTCTCCGACTGACAGATCGTCAAAAAACTTGCCGCTGATCATTCCAAGAGCATAGAAAAACGCGCAGTTGTCCGTCAACGACAACCCAACGCCTGCCGATCAGACGTAAGTGGCAAACGCAACGTATACTTGTTTGAACCTGAAACTGACCTCAATAAAGTTGAATGCCGCCTTCAATAATCACTTTTCGTCGCGAGACCGATGGACTGCTGCAAAAAGTCAGAACCTCCTGGGCGAAGTGATCGATGGATGTCGTTGCACCTACTACGTGGCGCACCTGAATGCCCGGGACGCTCTGGCGGGGATCCCTGATCATTCGTAAGGCCGGCGGTCTTGTACATGCAAGCTCAATCCCGGGTATGTTGGAACATGGCAGTGCCCTTCTGAACATTGCGCCGAAATTGGAACAATTGACGCTGAGTGATATCGTCCCTCAGGCCCGCCGGACGGATTCAGCGGCCCCGAGAACGAGCTAGTGGGAAAGTCAGATCTTCTTCACTAGCAGCATACGTACCGGCCTCTGCCTAGATCACCGGCTTCCAGAGTCCACCAAGCTCGCGACGTGCCACATGTGTTGTGATGAGAAGGGCAATCATCCACCCGGTTATGACCGCTGCGGCCGTTCCGATCCACACGCCGATTTCGTTGAAACTCAGCAGGCCGACAAATATCCATACGAAGAAAGCTACCCCAAAACCCTGCCGATACAGGCTGATCCAGACGGTCCAGATCGGTCTTTTCAGTGCCTGCAAAAGCGAGTTGATCGAAAACAGCATCATGTAGAACGGCAGGATCAGGCTGTCGACGCGCAGGTAGCTTAGTCCCACGCGGATCACTTCGGGATCGTCAGTAAACAGGCCCAGAACCGGACCGCCGAAAATCCACAGGACAGGTGCGGCCATGGCGGTCATGATGAACCCAACCTTCCAGCAATAGAACAAGGCTTCGCGCACCCTCGCACCGTCGCGGGCTCCGAAATTCTGGGACGCTATGGGCAGAAGGGCGCCGGTGACGCCCAACACGGGCAACAGCAGGATTTGCTCCAGACGAATGGCCACGCCGTACCCTGCGATTGCGTGTTCGCCAAAAATCTTAAGCGCAAACTGCATCACGAACCCGGACAGCAACATCACCATGAACGATGTGGATGTGGGTAATACCTGTAGCGAGATTTCAGCAAATTTTTCCAGGCGCGGAACAAAATTCCGCGCCCGCATCCGTTGCATCCTGCGCCGTCTGAGGACCTGACGTATCAGGAAGAGCATGACCCCTGTCTGACTGATCACGGTTGAAACTGCCAAACCATCAAACCCGATGCCGGGAACAAGGCCCGGAACCCCGTAGATCAGCAATGGATTCAGTCCGATATTGGCGAAAAATGCGACAATCAGCGCCCGCTGCATGGAAACGGCATCGCCATGTGCCTGAAGGATACCGTTACAGCAAAAGGCCAGCAGAAAGCCGGGAAGAGCAAGGAGCAACCAAAAGAAATACCGCAGACCTGCATCGCGATAATCCCCGGGCTCGGACACCAAACGGATCAGTGCAGGACCATACCACAGACCAGCCAGCGCAAGAACGCACGCGGCCAGGAAGCCATAGCTCATGCCTTGTGCAGCCAGTCTGCGAGCCTTGCGATGGTCACCCGCGCCCAGTGCGTTGCCGACGAGTGCGCTCATGGCGGCGCCAAGCCCAACGCCTATTGAGATCGCAACAAAAAACGCCTGAAACCCAAGTGCGAGCCCGGCCTGAGCACTTGTGGACAAGAGCCCTGCGAAGAACATGTCGACAACGTTGTAGAGCGTGTTGAAAAGCATTCCGATGGCGCCGGGAATGGCCAAGGTGCGAAAATGCACCGAGATCGGCCCTCGCGTCAGATCAAGTTCGGCAGGAATGGCCATTTCAGCATTTCTTTACGGGCGCTCGGCCTGAACGGTCAGAAAAACGAACTCTGGCGTCAAAACCTCTTCGAACCCATGGTTCAGTTCGGCGTCGACGCTGATGCTGTCCCCGGCTGACAGGGTGAATCGCGCCTCGCCGTAACGATAGACAGCCTGACCCTCCAGCGCCTGAACAAAGACGACACCGTGGCCGACATAAGTCGGCGGGCGCCCTTCATCGCGCAGAAGAGTGACCCGCCGCGCCTGAAATCGCAGGTCCTTGCGGGAATGCAGGGCCAGATTGACGTATTCATGGGAATGCCCGCCAGCAAGACGGGTAGACTTCAGCCCCTGTCCGTGGCGAACCAGGGTATAGTCGGTGTGATCTGTCCGCGCTTCGCGAAACAGCGAGACGATGGGCACTTCAAGTGCCTCGGCCAATGCGGCCAATGTATCGATCGAAGGTGACACAAGCCCGTTTTCAATGCGGCTGACCATTGCTGCTGAAATGCCCGATTGCTCGGCCAGACGACGGGCCGATTGTTTCCGGCTTTGGCGCAGCTCCTTCAGCGATGCACCGATCGCGCGGTCAATCTGTCTTCCCGGAGTGTCATCCTGCATGGTACATCCCGTCACTCGTCGGCGTAGTAACCCACGACATCTCCCTCTGTGGTCACGCCGAGACCGTTCAGCAACCGGTTCACGTAGTTGAAATATCCAACAATCTGGTTGATTTCGAGGATTTCTCCGTCGTCCCATCCGGCTTCCTTCAGGGCCGAGACGTCAGACTCGGCCATCGCGGCGGGCGATTGGGTAAGTTTTCCTGCATAGACCATCGCTGCCAGCTCTGCGCCGTCAAATGCGCCCTCGGGGCGGTTGGCTTTCAGCGCGGCTTCAATTCTGTCGGCGCGTGCATCATCCCCGATCAAATGCCGGGCATTGGCCCAGTGATTGGCATAGGAATAGGGGCAGCCGTTCAGGGTGGACACATAGGAACTTATGACTTCCTGAAACCACATGGGCACGGTGTTGACGTCGTCGTGCAGACAGGCCCGGTACAAAATAACGTGCCCATTCATCGTATTGGGCCGCAGCGAATGCACGCGCATGACATTGTCGACGGTTCCGTGCGGCGTACGGGCCAGGTCCAATGCGGCCTTTAGCTGATCGTCGGCATCCTCGTCAGAAATCATCCGAATCCAGGCAGACATTCATGCTCCTTCCGTTGGCCGTCAGCTCAAATTTCAGGCAGTCAGAAACTACCCGCTGAGTTTTTTATTGACGAATATTGCATATTAAGCAACCATATTAATCAGTGCGCAACAGAATTGAGGATTCCATGGCCTTACCAGATTGCCCTACTCAATCGTATCGCCAAGTCGATGGCACTGCTTGGGCCGACCCAGAATTGCGCCGCAACAAATGTTCCGCGCGCAGGTTTTTCCGAAGGCGACCGCTCTCGCCACAGGCTTCCTGAACGCACAACGCCCTCAATATGCGATCCCGAATTAGAACAGGTCAGGCATGAACCAACCCACTCCGATGATCGAGGTAAGCAATCTGGACAAGTTCTATGGTGGCTTTCACGCGCTGAAGAATATCGATCTGACCGTTCACCAGGGTGAAAAGGTTGTCATCTGTGGTCCCTCAGGTTCCGGGAAGTCTACCCTGATCCGTTGTTTCAACGGGCTGGAGTGGCATAATTCTGGGCGCCTCGTGATTGATGGGATCGAGGTTTTTGAAGGGGCCAAGGAGATCCGGGAGTTGCGTCAGGAAGTCGGTATGGTCTTCCAGCAGTTCAATCTGTTTCCACATCTGACTGTGCTGGAAAACCTGATGATCGGCCCCATGAAGGTACGTAAGGTTCCAAAGGCGAAGGCCGAAGAAACCGCGCGCAACTATCTTGACCGTGTCCACATTCCGGAACAGGCCGACAAGTACCCGGCGCAGCTGTCGGGCGGTCAACAACAGCGCGTGGCTATTGCCCGGTCTCTTTGCATGGAGACCCGGATCATGCTGTTTGACGAACCGACTTCTGCCCTTGACCCTGAAATGATCAATGAAGTGCTTGATGTGATGGTCGAGCTTGCCGACACAGGCATGACGATGGTTGTCGTCACGCATGAAATGGGTTTTGCCCGCAAAGTCGCTGACACGATGGTTTTCATGGAAGCCGGTCAGATCGTCGAAGTTTCGCCGCCGGAACAGTTCTTTACCAACCCATCCAGCGAACGGTGCCGGTTGTTCCTGAACCAGATACTGGAACACTGACATGAGCGATCTGGGCATATCTGCACCAAAGGGCCAGCCGCTGCCCAAGCCACCGCTCTACAAGCGCTTTTTCGGCTCGGTCCCCGTTTCCGTCGTCATGTATGCGATCATCGTGGGGCTGATTGCCTATGGCTCTTACGTTGGCGCGCAGGGCATGGGATACAACTGGCAATGGTACAGGGTGCCGCAATTTCTGTACCGCAACACCGAACTGGGGTTCGAATGGGGTGAAATCCCGATCGGGCTGGTGGCCACAATCAAGCTATCGGTCACCGCGTTTCTGCTGGCAACCGTTATTGGATTGTTCGTGGCGCTGCTGCGCCTGTCCGGTCTGGTCGTTGGGTCGGCCGTCGCCGTCGGTTATCTGGAGCTGATCCGTAACATCCCGCTGCTGGTCCTGCTCTATCTGTTCTATTACGTTCTGGGGCCGATTTTCGGGTTTGATCGCTATACCGCCAGCATCCTGACGCTGGCCGTGTTCCATTCCGCCCTGATATCGGAAATCCTGCGCGCCGGGATCAACGCGGTTCCGACCGGGCAGTGGGAGGCCGCCAAGTCCATCGGGATGAGCCCTGCCCAGACGTATCGTTATATCATCCTGCCTCAATCCGTCCGTTTCATGCTGCCGCCGATGACCGGCGAGGTCGTGCACCTCATCAAATCCTCAGCGATTGTCAGCGTGATTGCAGTGGCCGAACTGACCACTTTCGGACGCAACATCATTTCAGACACGTATATGAGTTTCGAAATCTGGTTCACCATCGCACTGGTCTATCTGGTGGTGACCCTGATCCTGTCGATTGGCGTAAGCCATCTGGAGAAGAAATATGCCGTCGACCAATAAAACTGAAACAATTGTCGGACAACAAGGAGAACCAAGATGAAGCTTTCTCGCAGAATGCTCGGGGCAGCCCTGGGCGCGGTCGTGGCGACTGGTGTGGCGACGTCGGGCTGGGCGCAAAGCGCGACCCAGGAACTGTCCAGCGAAAGTGTTATTGAAACCATCAAACAGGACGGGGTGATCCGGATCGGCCTGTCGCTGTTTGTGCCATGGTCGATGCGCGACAAGAATGGCGATCTGATCGGCTTTGAACTGGATGTCGGCCGAAAACTGGCCGAGGACATGGGCGTCGAAGTTGAATTTGTACCCACCGCCTGGGATGGCATCATTCCGGCGCTGGTATCGGGCAATTTCGACGTGATCATCTCGGGCATGTCCGTGACGGCACAGCGTAACCTGACAATCAATTTCACAGACCCATATGCATATTCGGGCCTTGCAATCCTGGCGAACAAGGAGTTGACGGCAGGCATGTCGCGCGAAGATCTGAATTCGTCGGAGGTGACCTTCGCGGCCCGTCGCGGCGCGACCCCGGCGACCGTGATCGCCAAAGCATTCCCCGAAGCCAACCTGTTGCTTTTTGATGAAGATGGCGCGTCCACTCAGGAGGTTCTGAACGGGAATGCCCATGCCACGATGGCGTCGCAACCGACCCCCAACCGTGAGGCAGGTCGCAACCCCGAGACATTGGTTGTTCTCGAGGGCGAACTTTTCGACCCGCGCGGTGAAGCATTTGGCATGCGAAAGGGCGACCCGGACGCCATGAACTTCTTCAACAACTGGATTGCCCAGCAATGGCGGTCCGGCTGGCTGGAAGAGCGTCACAACTACTGGTTCGCCACCGAAGAGTGGGCTGATCAGGTTGCACAGTAACAAATCCGACCGGGGGCGGGCACACCGCCCCCGGAACTAAAGCGGAGCGGACCCGGTGCAGAACTTCCTCAAGAAACTCAGATGGCCTGATTACCTGATCATGGCGATTTTGTTCGCCTTCTTCGGGTATATCTGGGTGTCGATTGAAGGCACGCTGAACTACAAGTGGCGCTGGGAACTGATCCCGGGATATATCGTTGGCTGGCATACAGGTCGTGAGGAGTATTTTGCCAACCTGCTTTTGCAGGGCCTGGCGGCCACCATTCGCATCAGCATTTATTCGGGCATTCTGGCTTTGCTGCTGGGTACGATACTGGGTGTCGCGCGCTGTTCGGCCAACCTGACGATCCGGATGCTGGCGCGCACCTATCTGGAATTCCTGCGCAATGTCCCGCCCGTTGTTGTTGTCTTTATCTTCTTCTTTTTCCTGTCCCAGCAATTGATCGATGCGTTGAACCTGGAACGCTGGGCCCGCGGAATTGCACGACAGGAAGACAACCAGATCTGGACGTTTTTCTTCGGCGAAATGCGGCGTTTCCCATCGTTGGTTTCCGGCGTCATCGTTCTGGCCCTGTTCGAAAGCGCGTTTGTGGGGGAAATTGTCCGGGCCGGGATTCAGTCCATCCCAAAAGGTCAGCGCGAAGCTGCCCGTTCGATCGGGATGAGCCGTTTTCAGGAACTGCGCTACATCGTTCTGCCGCAGGCGATGAAAAAAGTGGTCCCGCCGCTGGCAAACCAGTTCATATCCCTGATCAAGGATAGCTCGATCCTGTCACTTATTTCGGTTCAGGAACTTACTTACAAGACCGTTGAACTCGTCGCTTCATCAAGAATGATATTCGAGGCGTGGATCACGACCGCGGCGTTTTACTTTGTCGTATGTTTCGGTCTCAGCCGTCTTTTTGCACGCCTCGAAAAACGATCAGACAAAAGATGAGTTCGTAATCCGTCTGAACGTTCAGCGCGGTTGTCAGAAACGGGCCTGAACCATCCCGTTTTCAACCCGCGTCTCGAACACCCGCATAGAGCGCGTGGCCGGGGCAGACACAGGCTTGCCGTCCCGCACGTCGAACGCACCCTGATGCAGCGGACACTCGATCACGTGGCCATCAAAATAGCCGTCGCAAAGATCGGCCCCGCCATGGTTGCACAACGCCAGCGATGCGTAGATGCCGGTTGGCGTATCGTAGATCGCGATCATGCGCGGGCCGATTTCGACCCGCGTGACCCAGTTTTTCTCAAGTTTGGACACCGCGATCACATCGCGCCAGGTTTTTTCAGCCGCCATCGTTCAAACCTCAGCCGCATGTTCGCGTTTGCGCTGCAAGATCTGCCGCAGAATGTCGCGATGGGCGGCCAGATACCCGCCATTTTCAACGAAAATATGGTCTTTCAGCTTTTCATGCAGACGGGGCAATGCATGAAACGGCACGGAGGCGACATAGTGATGTTCCGCATGATAGTTCATGTTCCAGCACAAAAATGCCATCGGTGCGGAAACCAGATTGGTCCGGGTGTTTTCCGACATTCGGGCAACAGTGGGCCGCCCGACATGTTCGGTCATGCGCACAAACCGCATGACCGGTTCGCCCAGAAACAACGGAATGATCCAGTACCAGATCAAACCCCACCACCCGGTCAGCGCCATGGCCAAGACCAGTGCGGCATAGATACCAAGCATCATTCGTGCGTCCCTAAATACGGCCTGGTGTTCGACCTTCGGGATAAATCGAAGCTCTGCCTCGCTCAGGCGGCCGCATGCATGGCGAAACACCTCTGTGAACTTGCCGCGCCAGTAGGGCAGAGCGGAAAGGTACAGAAAGTACTGCCCCAGGGACTTGGGCAGCGGAATCAGTTCAGGGTCTTCTCCGGTCAGCTGAGTGTACGTGTGATGATCGCAATGCTCGTACCTGAAAAAGCGGTGCGGCAATATGATGATCAGCCCGCAGATCTGTCCCACCAGATCATTCAGCCAGCGCGTTCGAAATACCGTATAGTGCACACATTCGTGCTGCAGCGAGAAATGGTGCACCAGAACGACGCCTTGCAGGAACATGGCAGGCCAAATCAGCCAGCTGTCCCAGGCAAGAGTGATGAGTGTTGATGTAAAGGCAAGTAACAGGACCCAAAGCGCCAGGTGGCGTAATCCCGGTCCGTTCGAACGTTGCATGAAGCTTCTGAGCTCTTCGCGCGTGAGTTTTCCTTCGGCCAGGGCCTGAGTCAGCGGCGTGACGATTGGTTTTGGCATGTGATTTCCACAATTTTTGCCGGTGTGGGGGTCGCGCCCTCTGCACATGATCCGGCACCGGAGACGGGAGTGCTCCGCACCATAAGGCCAACTCGGTCAGGCCTTATTAACAATGGATTATCTAACCAGAGCGTGATTCGATCAAGCCGGGATAGGTCAGACAGCCACGCGCAGCCCGATATCCGGATCGGGATTTGCAAACAAATCCGCCGCGCAAGAATGCCGGGCCAGTATCGACGGACCGTTGGGCAACCTTTCCGCGTGGAAAACACCGTGATCCCAATACGTCGCCCCATCGATCACGATTGTCGGATCAATCACGTTCCAACTGATCTCGCCCGGGGCATATGCTCCGCATGTGTGGAAATGCAGGATGCGAGGATTGCCGAAAGCGGCACCTCCCCAGCGCTCGAAATTTTCCCGCATGTCCCAGGGGTATCCGCAGCCGGGATGAATGCCCGCGTGCCAGGAATGAACAAAATTCCGGTCGATGCCGAACTGTCCAGAGACCCGATCATAGTGCGCTTCGGCCCTGGCGGCATTTTCGGGGTCACCGTCAAACCGCGTCAGGCGACCGTTCTCCATCATGGCGAAGACCGGCCTGTCAAATTCCAGTGTATAGTCGTCATAATACTTCGATCCTGTGCCCGTCAGGAAGCTGATGGCCACACGACCGGAAAAACTGTACGCGGGAACCGGTGTGAATACGGACATAGGAAACCGCAAAATGGATGTGTCGCCAGTGGGTTTCAAATCCATCATGGGACGCCCACGCACGTCCGATCCCAGAGGGCAGGTGATCCGCACGTCTTCCGCCCTGTCCAGAACCGCGTTGACGTCGGCCTTGAGTTCCATGAAGGCATCGTGGTGTCCGTTGGAAAACCCTGAACCCAGAAGCTCCTGATTCACGGCAAAGCTGACGACGATCTTCTTGCCTTGCGGCATGTCCGAAAACCGCAACTGATCCCCTAGACGCGCCAGAAACAAAATGATGTCCGCAGCCTGAAAACGGGCCAGAAGATCAGGCGAAAGATGCGGGTTGTCAGGGTTGAAACCGACATCGACCGCGTCAACGACCAACCCCAGCTGCTGGGCGGCATTTCTGACCACCTTGACGCAGTCGGCATCAAAATACCCAAACTCCGGGGGTTCATACGCGATCAGCAGCCGGTCGCCTGCGGATGCACGCGCACAGTTCACCAGCAGATTTCGCGCTCCTCGCTCGGGCGTCGTGTCGGACATCAATAACCCCTAATACCTGACTTTAATGAATTTAATGGACGCACGCGGTTCTAATCCATTTGAAAGAAATAATGGCTGACATTAGGGTGGCTAATATGATCCTGAACCTACCATACTCGGCGCTGCGCGCATTTGAAGCTGTGGTGCGCCATTCGGGCTTTTCGCCCGCAGCCGAAGAACTGGGTGTCAGTCAAAGCGCCGTAAGTCAGCACGTCAGGTCTCTGGAAGAATGGCTTGGCAGAGAGTTACTGGTCCGTGGAGCGCGCCAGTCCCGCCCCACGCGCGAGGGTGAGCAACTTGCCCTGGCAATCTCCGATGGGTTAGGGCGCATTTCAGATGTTTGCACGCAATTGCGGGACAAAACCCGTAGTGACCGGACAATCGTTATTTCGTGCTTGCCGGGTTTCGCCTTTAACTGGTTGTTTCCAAGGCTTATTCACTTTGACCTGGCCCACCCGGATCTTTCGATTTCGATTGCCACCGACACCGGGCAACACCCTTTTTCACGCGTCGATGCAGATATCGGGATTCGATATGGACTGGGCGAATACCCTGGGTTTCAGGTCGATTTGTTGATGAAGGAACAGTTGTTTCCTGTATGTGCGCCCGGCCTTCTGCCAACGCTTCAGAGTATCGAGGATCTGTCCCTTCATACGCTTTTGGTGGATGAAAACCTGCACCATGGCACGGCCAGCCCGACATGGGATTTCTGGGCGCGGCAATGTCATTTAAGTTTGCCGACTGCACTACGCACGCGCAGGTTGGGGCAATCGAATATGGTTGTGCAGGCCGCAATCGAAGGGTTGGGTGTGGCGCTTGGTCGTGAGCCTCTGGTTATTGATGCGCTCTGCGATGGTCGCCTGGTACGGCCTTTTCCCCACCTGACGCAATCGCCCCTGTCTTACTGGCTTGTGCGCCGACCCGAAACCAAGGACAGCCAGAAGGTAAGCGAGTTCCTGAACTGGATTCAGGCAGAGGCTCGGGCGCAGCCGGACATACCCGATCCTGCACCGGTTTCTAATTAGTCTACCTTATATGTCGCATTACCAATCCGGCATGGCGAAACGCGGGTAAATTGCTCCATACTGGCGCAAAGCCAACAAACCGAACGGAGATCCGGATCATGTATCTGAAGAACTGCTGGTATGTCGCTGCGTGGAGCAAGGATATCAGCCGCGACCTGAGGGCCGAGACGTTTCTGGGCGAGAATATCGTGCTGTACCGGCAGCAAGATGGAACTCCGGTCGCGTTGGAAGACGCGTGTCCCCATCGCAAGCTGCCGCTCTCGAAAGGCAACCTTAAGGGCGATCTGGTCGAGTGCGGTTATCACGGTTTGACCTTCGACTGTTCGGGCACATGTATCGACAGCCCTACACAACGTGGCATGACGCCCCGGCGTGCGGTTGTGAAATCCTATCCCGTGGTTGATCGGTATCGGCTGCTTTGGATCTGGATGGGCGATCCGGCACTGGCCGATCCCGACAAAATATTCCCGGTGGAGAATTTCGACGATCCAAGCTGGGGTCTGACCGATGGTGGCGTGATGGACATCGACTGCCACTACCTTTGGGTCTGCGACAACCTGCTGGATCCCAGCCATGTGGCCTGGGTGCACGTTACGTCCTTTGCAGGCGCGGGCACCGACGAAGAACCCCTGAACGTCGAGAAGACGGACCGTGGCGTGATCGTATCCCGGTGGATCGAGAAGAAGCCGCCGTCTCCGTACTATGCGAAACTGGTGTCCTTCGACGGCGATTGTGACCGGTTACAGCATTACGAGATGTGTATGCCGGCAATCGGACTGAACAAATCCATCTACACACCCGTTGGTACAGGTGGATATGACAAGGACCCGGTTGATGAGACATTCATTAATATCTCGTACAACTTCATGACCCCGATTGATGAGGACCGGACGCGGTATTTCTGGTTCCAGCACCGCAACTCCTATCCGGACAATGCCGAAGTTTCGAAATTCATGAATGATGGGGCTCGAATGGCGTTTCTTGAGGACAAAGACGTGCTGGAAGAAGTTCACAAGGGAATGAAATACGCCAAAACGCCCCACATAGATCTTGGCCTGGATGCCGGGGCAAAACAGTTCCGCCGTGTGCTTGACCGCGCGATCGAGGCGGAAAACGCCGCAACGGAAAACGTCGCGAAATCTGCCTGAGGTCGCGGTGAAGGGCCGGAACACCGGCCCTTGCCACATTCAGCCTATGCAGTTTCGTAGATAACCGGGAAACGTCCGCCTGCAAACGGGGCGCCGGGTTGCAGGCTTTCATCATGCAGCCATTCGGTCACCGCATCGCGCGGTTCATAGGTTGCCCCTTTGACTGCAAACCGTATTGCATATCCGCGTCTTCGGCGGGTCGTGGTTCTGTTGCCCATCGCCGAATGCTCGATCATCCCGTCAAAGGCCAAAGCGTCACCGGGCTCCATATGGTCATAGTGAAAGATGTCATAGTCTGCGCGGTTGGCCTCAAAGTCCGGCATGTCGATGTATTCCGGGTTGTCCTGCTCAAGATAATGCAAGAAACCACCCAGTTGATCGGTTTTGAACGGTCGGTATTTGGCGCCCCAGGCATGTGATCCACGCACAAATTCCAGTGCGCCATTGTCAGGATCGACAGGGTCAAGCGCGATCCACATCGTCATGATCGGGCCGGACACCGGCCAATAGGGTTGATCCGTGTGCCACCCGGTCTGGGTCTGTGTGCCGGGCTCTTTCACGAAAATCTGGTCATAGATCAACGATGTCCAGGGGCTGCCGGCCACCTCTGCCACACGTTGGCCTATGTCCGAGGTCAGGCAATAATCCTGAAACACGCCCGGCATTTCACGCATGTTTTTGTAGGCAAAATACCGATCGCCTTTTTGGACTTCGGTGTCCACAGCCTGGCGCAGTTTGGCCAACCACTCCTCGGACAGGATATTCTTCAGCAACACGACACCGTCGCGTGCATAGGCTTCCTGAACGGCCATTGTGTCAATTGTACATGTCATTGCATTTCCATCCACTAAATCCGCCCGAATTGCAGGACGGTAGAAAATGGGCGCGACGCGCCCGGGCTCTCATGGATTCAGGAGGCAGGTGAACTACGGCAATTGATTATTAAACAGGGCCATTTCGACCGGGCCGACCACTTGCCTGCAAGGCTTCGATGAAACTGTTCAACGCGGCGTATCATGGCGACATCCTAGCCAAACTGCTGTGAATAGCCAGAAAATACGGAAGCAACCCGAATGGTCCGCCAAAACAACGGTTCGGTTCAGAGGTTCTGGACGCGAAATTTTGGTTGCTTCCTGGTAAATATGTTTATTGACGTGGTTTGATTAATAATAAATATTATTACCATCATGCAAAGATATTCCATATTCTCGCTCGCTCGGAATGCGTTGTCCGGACACCGCAACTGGCCTCTGGCTTGGCGAAGCCCGCCCTTGAAAGACAGATATGAGGTCGTTGTGATCGGGGCAGGGGGGCACGGTTTGGCTACGGCCTATTATCTGGCGAAAGAATTCGGCATCACAAATGTCGCAGTTCTGGAACGCGGTTGGCTGGGCGGTGGAAATATCGCGCGCAACACGGTGACGATCCGGTCGAACTATATGCGTGACGAGTCGATCCCTTTCTATGTCAAATCTGTTGCGATGTACGAAGGCCTCACGCACGAGCTTAACTTCAACATGATGCATTCAAAACGCACCATGGTTGATGTTGTGCAGACCTGGCCCAAACTGCGGGAGCTGCGGCGGCGCCAACTGGTCATGGATATCTATGGCTCGACCTATGAACAGATCACGACGGAAGAGCTGCGTCGTCGCATTCCGGCGCTGACCGGCGGAGGGCCGGATGCGCGCCTGCCGGTCATTTGCGGCATGGTTCATACCGATGCAGGCGTGAACCGACATGATGCTGTGGCCTGGGGGTATGCTCGTGCGGCTGACGCTATGGGTGTGGAAATCCATCAACAGACCGCCGTGCAGTCGTTGATCCGCTGCTCGGATGGTAAGATTGCCGGTGTCGAGACCAATCGGGGAACAATACACGCGGATAAGGTTGTCGTGGCGGTGTCGGGCCATACAACGACGCTGACGGAAACCGCAGGGCTCAAACTGCCGTTGCGGACGATGAACCTGACGGCCTTTGTGTCGGAACCTGTCAAACCGCTGGTCGACGTCATAGTGAATTGCCCGGACAGTGGGTTCTATTTCAGTCAGTCCGACAAAGGCGAAATGGTGATCGGCGGCGCTCCGGATATGGGGCAGAGTTTTCGTCGGGACATCAAGCAAAACGTCTTTGAAGACACGGTTGCTTCGATGCTTTCCCTGTTCCCGTCCTTCAAAAAACTCAAACTGATGCGCCAATGGGGCGGGCATCTGGACATTGCGCATGATGCATCCCCCATCATGGACCAGACCGAAGTGCCCGGACTGTTCGTCACGGCGGGTTGGTGGGGCGGATACAAGGCAATCCCGGCGGGCGGTCTGACGTTGGCGCATCTGGTCGCCAAAGGAGAACCGCACCCGCTGATGGCATCCTTCACCCTCGACCGGTTCCGTCATCTTGAATTCGTGATGGAAGCCGGCACGACCACGGCGCGATGAAAAGGACAGGACCATGATGCTGATACCCTGCCCATTTTGCGGCAAACGAAACGAAAGCGAATTCATCTTTGGCGGTCCGGTCGGGGCGGACCGGCCCGATCCGAATGCCGTCAGTGACACGGAGTGGGTCGAATACCTGACTGTTGTGCCAAACCCATTGGGACCTGTGCAGGAAAAATGGTGGCACGCGCGCGGATGCGGTGAATGGCTGACGATCTGGCGCGATACCCGGACACACGAGATTGTGGAGGCGCCCCATGGCACAGAGTAACCGCCTCGCGTCCGGGGGGCGCATAGACCGCAATCGACCTTTGCAGTTTCAATTCAACGGCAAACGCTACGAAGGGTACGAGGGCGACACTCTGGCTTCGGCCTTGCTGGCCAATGGCGTTCGTGTGACAGCCCGCAGTTTCAAGTACCACCGCCCGCGCGGCATTGTCGGTCATGGCCCCGAGGAACCGTCAACTCTGGTAGAACTGGATGGCGAGGACGCATCGGGCAACCGCCCCGCAACCACCGTACCCCTTCGCGATGGGCTGAGCGCCCGTTCCGTCAATTGCTGGCCTTCGCCCGATTTCGATTTGGGCGGGGTGAACCAACTGCTTGGTCGCTTCATCCCGGCCGGGTTTTACTACAAAACCTTCAAATGGCCGGATTGGCACTTGTTTGAACCCACAATCCGCAAGGCTGCGGGGCTCGCCGCAGCACCCTCTCAGCCCCCCTCTGCGGGCCGGTTCGAGGCGCGGCACGCCCATGCTGATGTTCTGATCGCCGGAGCAGGCCCCGCCGGCCTGCAGGCCGCGCTTGAGGCAGGCCGTGCAGGAAAGCGGGTGTTCATCGCGGATGAGGGACCCGAGGCAGGAGGAAGCCTGCTCAACCGGACGCTGACCATCAATGGGCGGCCAGCAGTGGAATGGGTGGCCGAAGCTGTTCGGGAACTGCGCAAGATGGACAATGTCACCCATCTGCAAAACGCAACTGTCTGGGCTTATCGCGAACACAACCTGCTCATCGTGAACGAACGGGAGCCGGAACAGAACAGTATTCTGGAGCGCAGCTGGCGGGTGCGCGCAGGTGAAGTGATCATTGCCACCGGCGCCACGGAGCGTGCAATGGTCTTTGCCGACAATGATCGTCCCGGCGTCATGCTGGCCTCTTCGATACAGGCCTATGTGAACCGCTGGGGCGTGGTTCCCGGGCACCGCGTGGCCTTGTTCACCAACAACAACAGCGTCTATGCGGTCGCCGCTGATCTGTTGGCGGCGGGTTTGGCTGTTGTTGCAATTCTCGATAGCCGCAAAAAAGTGCCTCAGGCCGCGCTGGACAAGGTGCCGGGTATCTCGGTTCATCCAGGGACGGTGGCTGCGGATGCACGCGGGCACAAACGTCTGCGCGCCGTCCGCGCAGTCGCCGTCGACAGTGGCGCTGAAACATGGATTGACTGCGATTTACTGGGTCATTCCGGCGGCTGGAACCCGACTGTGCATCTGTGGTCGCAATCCCGCAGCTCGCTGCGGTTTGATGACAATCTGGCCGCATTTGTTCCCGAAACAGCGGCCCAGGCTTGCCGCGCCACGGGTGCCGCGGCCGGGGAAATGAACCTGGGTCGGATCATCGACGGCGGCCAAGATCTGACGTACGACATCGAACCGCTCTGGCGTGTCGATGTGCCGGGGCAACGCGGCAAGGCGTTTCTGGACATCCAGAACGATGTCTCGGTCAGCGATGTACATCTGGCCTTGCGCGAAGGCTATGACAATGTCGAACACGTGAAGCGTTATACGACTGGTGGCATGGGCATCGATCAGGGGAAAACCGGCAATATCAACATCATCGGCACCGTCGCAATGCAAAAGGGCGTACCGTTGCAGGAGGTCGGTACGACAACGTTCCGGTCGCCGTACACTCCGGTCTCCTTCGGCGCGATCGGAGGGCTGCGAGAGGACAGCGTTCTGTTTCCCTATCGTCACACTCCGGTGACACAATGGAACAAAAACAACGGCGCGGTGATGTACGAGGCTGGCGCACGCTGGCGGCGTCCTGGCTATTTCCCAAAACCCGGCGAAGGATTGCAGGAGGCTGTCAACCGTGAATGCCGGGCAGTCAGAGAAGGTGTCGGTGTCTATGACGGCTCGCCGCTTGGAACGTTCGAATTGAAGGGCCGCGACGTACCGCGCTTTCTCGATTTTCTGTACACGAACTTCATGTCCAGTCTGAAACCTGGCGAGGGGCGGTACGGGCTGATGCTGTCGGATGACGGGTTGATCATGGATGACGGGGTGGCATTTCGGCTGGACGCGCATCGCTGGCTGGTCTCGACCTCGACGGGCCATGCGGATTCGATCAACCAGCATATGGAGAAACTTCTGCAGAACGAGTTTCCGGACTGGCAGGTGATGATCACCACAGTCACGAGCCAGTGGAACAATGCTACGATCTGCGGGCCGCGCGCCCGGGATGTTCTGCATGCACTGTGTACGGACATTGATCTGTCAACTGACGCGTTCCCCTTCATGTCTTTCCGGGATGGCACCGTTGCCGGGTTTCCGGCCCGTGTCGTTCGTGTCAGTTTTACCGGAGAGCTGTCCTTTGAAGTCAATGTTGCCCCGCGTCATATGGCCGAACTGTGGGACAAAGTGATGGAGGCGGGTGCCCCATTTGGGATTCTGCCGGTCGGTTCGGAATCCAGCCATGTACTGCGGGTCGAAAAGGGGTTTCTTTCGCTGGGTCACGAAGTCGACGGCACCGTCGACACATATGATCTGGGGATGGGCTGGGTCATGTCCAAAAAGAAGCCGGACTATCTTGGCAAACGCTCGGTCTTGCTGCGACGCGAAAGCGGGCGCGTTCGCCGCGAACTGGTTGGCATTCTGCCCGAAGACACCAACCAGCAGGTTCCGGAAGGCGCGCCACTGACCCCCGGCGGCCGAAAGGAGGCGACCGAAGGCTTGGTTACGGCCTGCGTCTGGAGCGTGGTAAACGACCGCTGGGTCGGGTTGGCTTTGCTGGAAAACGGACATGCCCGGCACGGTGAAACCGCGTATGTCCGTCTTCGGGACAAGGTCATCCCGGTCACAATCACCAGACCGGTGTTTCACGACCCCGACGGCAAACTTCTGAGGTCCTGAGATGAGCTATGACGTACAAGTTGCGCGCCAGAGCCTGAGCGCACTTTTTGATCTTAAGGGGCAACCCGAGGCAATCGAAAGCTGGGTCAAGGACCTGTTGCCGAGCTTGCCAAAACAACCCAATACCCGCATCGGGCAAGAGGGGGCCGAACTGTACCATGTCGGCCGAAATCACTGGATTGTTCGGACTGGGCTAAATCGTGAACAGGAATATGAGGAAAGGCTCAAACCGGCCGATTGCCCGGAAGATATCAGCATCGTACGAATTTCGGACACGCTGACGTTTTTCCGCGTTGCCGGACCCGAGGCGGCCGACGTGATGGCCATTGCCTGTCCGCTGGATCTGAACGAAACCATATTCGGCCCGGATGACGTGACCTATTCCGAGGTGTTTGGCCTGAAGGCGCTCGTGACAAGGTGTGATGGCGGTTTCGAATTCGCAGTCGAACAGAGTTTTGGCGATATGATTGAGGATTATCTGGCCCGGGCGACCGCCTGAAGAAACGGAGGTTCACAGCTTGGGCCTTTGTTCTTGCAGCTTTGAATGGGCCGCCTAGCGGACCAATTTCCGCAACTCACGAGAATAACGATCCTGACTTGAAGTCAGAGCGAAACCACCTGTTGAATTGCAATATCCGGCATGAAAAGGTCCGCTCAATAAGCGCCTTTCGAAATGCTGATTGCCATGCTGACAACGCTGACCTCCATTCTGCCGATCTTTCTGATTATTGCCCTTGGGCTGGCCCTTCGGAAAGGCGGCATTCCCAGCACGGACTTCTGGAATCTGAACGACAAACTTGTCTACTGGGTATTGATGCCATGCCTGCTGTTCAGCAAGATCTCAATGTCGCCTTTGGACAAATCAGCGCTTGGGCTTTATTCGGCCACGATCCTTGGCGGGTTTGTTGCTGCGCTGATCTTTGCGGTTGTCAGTACGCGCCTGATGGGTTTCGCACCGCCACAGGGGACATCCATTTTGCAGGGCAGTGCCCGGCACAATTCCTTCATAGGACTTGCTCTGGCGGCAAACCTTTTCGGTCCGGCCGGGTTTGACATCGCCATTCTGGCTACGGCGATCCTTGTTCCGATCACCAATATCGTCATGGTGATCATGCTGGTCGGTTCTTTGAAAAGCGACAGAACCACGAGTCTGCCGCTGGCCATTCTGCGTGAACTGGCCCGCAACCCCTATGTCATTTCAATCCTGCTGGCAGTGGGTGCCAACCAGCTGATCGGAGACCGGATTCCGGTGGTTCACGATGTGGCCGATGTTCTGGGTGCGGGGGCGCTGCCTATTACTCTGCTGGCCGTTGGCGCAAACCTGAGAGTCCGCGCAATGGCTGCCAGCACAATACCCCTGATCCTTGCGTTCACGGGCAAGATGGTGGTTTTCCCTGTCGCGGTTCTGGTAATCGGACTGGCCGTTGGACTGCCGCAGAACGTGCTGCAGATCGCCGTGGTTTATTCCGTTGTTCCGACGGGTGCGTCCTCTTACACGTTGTCAAAACAACTGGGTGGTGATGCGCCTTTGATGGCGGCGATCGTCACGCTGCAGACCCTGATTGCTGCGGTCAGTATACCGCTTTCATTGGCGATACTGCTTCCGATGGCCGGGTAATACAGTTCCAAGCGACCCTCGCTGAAGTTTGCCCAAAAGCCGTTTGCCCTTTGGGCTGTCGTTTCATGCCTTTCAATTCCAACCCGATGCCGCAGGTATCCGGGCAAACAAGCGTCGCGCCGCCTTCATCCATGAAGGCTTACTTTATTCATAATATTTTTGAAATTGAGTTGCTAAAAAGTAAACATTGTATGATAAAAGTAAGCGCCACCTACCCGGCCAGTGACTGCTGGAGGACAAGAATGACAGTAGCCTTGGCGAAATCAGGAATTTCGCGCATCAAACCCCACATGGTCGCAGGGGCGATTGATGCATCACCTCCACCGTCTGTCCTGCTAAATTCCAATGAAAGCGCGTTTGGTCCCAGCCGTTTGGCCCGGACCGCCGCGCAGGCAGCCACAAGTTCAATCGAACGGTATCTGGAAAACCCCGATCTAACTCTCGCCCCGGCCATCGCTGAACATTTCGGCCTCGATGCCACGCGGATCACAACCGGGCAGGGATCGGACGACCTGCTGGCACGGCTTGCCCGCGCTTATCTGGGTCCGGGTACTGAATTGATCCGCAGCGCGAACGGGTACCTGAAGGTCCCGAACTATGCGCACGCCAACGATGCAGGCGTCGTGTCGGTTGCGGACGATGGTTTCAAACCCTCTGTCGACCGCATGATCGAAGCCGTGACCGAACGGACCCGCATCGTCTATCTGGCCAACCCGGAAAACCCCGCAGGCACGTATCTGAACGGCTCTGAAATTCGCCGCCTGCACGCCGCCTTGCCAGACAATGTACTGCTGATAATCGACGCGGCGTATGAAGAATACATCGATGCCGAAGATTACGAGCCAGCGCATATTCTGGTTGAAGAGGCCCAAAACGTGGTCATGTGCCGTACATTCTCAAAAATCTACGGTCTGGCAGGCGCGCGCGTGGGCTGGTTGTATGGGCCTGACGACATCGTCGATGTCGTTCGCAGGATCGGGCTGACCTTTCCGGTTGCTTCGCCTTCGGCAATGGCTGCGATCGCCGCATTGGAGGACACAGCCCACACTCAGTATGTTCGCGATGCCAACCGCTTGGGCAGGAACTGGATCACCGCCGAGATGCAGGGGTTGGGACTGGACGTCATCCCCAGTCAGGCAAATTTCGTTCTTGTTCACTTCCCGGATGGCAACAAGTCAGCAGAAGCTGCGACACGCGCGCTTTTGCAGCACTGCATTGCCGTGCGGCGGTTCGCATCGCCAGCGTACACGGACTATCTGCGCATTACAGTCGGGCATATGCATGAATTGAAAATTGCACGGGACGGAATTGCCAAATTCCTGAACGGTGGCGTGTAATGGGTATGTCTTCCGGAATTACGGTGGACGCGCCAAAGGTTGCATACCCGTCGGGGCGCGCGATCATTGCGCAGCTCAAGGCCGCACAGGTTCAGGAAATCGTCGCCCTTCCGGATATCGTCACCAGCGACGGTCTGTTGTGGCCCATTTCCAAGGATCCCGATTTTCGACTGACGCGGATCTGCAAAGAGGATGAAGGTGTCAGTATTTGCGGCGCCATGTCCTACAATGGAACCCGGGCCGTTCTGATGATGCAGCAGACAGGGTTGATGGACTCCCTAAATGCAATTCGTGCGATCGGGATGGATTATGAATTGCCCGTTGTGATGATGGTTGGTTTGCAGGGCAAGGAACCACATGTGCACCCGGATCAATCTTCCTCCTACGGTGTTCGGATAATCCGCCCTGTCCTTGACGCGATGGAGGTATCGCATTCGCTGATCGAAGAACCCGGCGACGAAACCCACATACCGCAGGCCATCGCAATGGCCTATGCATCCTCGCAGCCTCATATCTTTCTGATCGGCAGACCTCCGGAGGCGTCATGACGATGCGTCGCGACGAGGCGTTGCGGGCGCTGATCCCCCACATTCATGACAGTGACATTGTAGTTGCAGTCTATCAAAGCTGCTTTGACTGGCTGGCCCTGAACCCGCGAGACCTGAACTATGTCGCCGTTGGCGCGATGGGTCAGGCATCGTCCCACGGGCTGGGTCTGGCGCTGGCCAATCCGGACAGGCGCGTAATTGTTCTTGATGGCGACGGCAGCCTGCTGATGAACCTCGGGTCGCTGGTGACGATCGCCGGCGCTGGCGTGTCGAACCTCTATCACTTTCTTTCGGCCAATCGGGTTTACGAGGTGAACGGAGCGCATCCGTTGCCCGGTGCTGAAAAGGTCGACTTTGCTGCAATGGCCTGGGCGGCTGGCTATGCCGGGGTTCAGCGATTCACCAATGTTGACAGGTTCGCCAAAGCCGCGCCGCAGATCCTGTCTCTGGCAGGCCCTCAGTTTGTTTCGATGGAGATCACGGCAGGAACCTCCTATCCCAGAGACTACGCCTACATTCACAGCGCAGAGGCGCGTTCGACTTTTCGCGCAGCGCTCAATCGCCGATAGCTGCAAGGTTCGGCCTCACAGGCCGAAGCTTGGCAGCGCCCTATTGCGGGCGGGTTGAGACCGTAATGAACTCGACAGCATCAGACAGGATTTCACTGAAGCCGTGCGGAAGCTTGGCATCGAAGCTCAATGTATCCCCCGCAGACATCTGGAAATTCTCTCCTCCGCAACGGTATGTGGCCTGCCCTTCGATCATGTAGATGAACACATGACCTTCGTGCTGATAGTTGGGCAAATTGCCGGATTGCTCTTTTGAAATGCGAATTCGCGCAGACTGAAAAATCCCCCCGGGTGCCGAGTGCTTGCCCAATAGGAGATAGTTATGCGCATGCCCCTGCGTGATGCGCCGCGCGGGCAGGCCATCGCCAACGCGCGCGTGATGAACATCTGCAGCGATATCCGACCGGGCAAACAGCGCCATCAGCGGCACATCCAGAGCATCTGCCAAAGATTGCAGTGTTGAAAGCGAAGGCGAGACGTTGGCGTTTTCGATCCGGCTGATCATCGCAGTGGATACTTGCGCCCGAGCCGCAAGATCGCCCAGCGTCAGTTCCCGTTCATGCCGCAACCGCTGAAGCGTCTGACCGACTTCACTTTCAGGGTCGTTTTTCTTTTCCACTTTCAACGCTGCCGATCAGGTTATCCGGGGCACAAGATTGGCACAGCATCGACATCCATACCAGTGCAGGATTCACAAAAAACCATTGTCGCGAGGCTTATTGGTCATCCGTTGCTTCGATTGGATTTTTGCAATCACATCACGGTGATTCTTTTCGCTTTCGGCGGAACAAAACCGGTCTCTCGCAGGTTTGAGCATCCACAAATGAAGCTTAATGATGTTATCAATCTCTATCACTCGCCCGCGTATGGGACATGTTGGTTTTCGGATGCTCAGTTCGTTTTTCGGTAAACCCCGGCACCACCCCATCTGTCGATGACGACAGAATTACGTTCACACGGCAGACCTTTGTTCTGTAATGCAATCTTGAACGTAGGTCGTCTTCTTGGGACGTGGCGCACGGCAATCGTTTTTGTCGACGGAAAACTGGCTGACAGTCTATTGGGTCGGTTTCCAGCGCCTCATAGCAGCGCAACTCAAAGCCAAAAATCCACCCCCAGCCATGCGCGGCTCATTCGGAGGTCAGAAGATTTTTCTTTTTGATTTGGCGTATTTGTTGCAAATTGGTGAACAAATCGTTTCCCATTTCTCTCTTTTTTCAGTTTTTGACCCCGCATGGATTGGACGGAAACATGGCCGAGAAAGACTTTATCGCAAATGCAGCACCAACCTATCTGATTAACCAGGCCAACAGCGGCGACACCTACAGCCTGTGGCGGCTGAACATGGATCTGCCTGAGCTGTTCGAACAGATCCTGTTGTCGCCCGGATCAAACTTTCCATCCAGCACAAAGCTGTGTCCGATCGGTGGGTATATGCTCTCCTATGATCTGTCGCAGCTTCAGGACCCAAAAGATCCCCATGTTCCTTATGATCTGTTCGAATTTGACCCGACCAACCCCGACCCGCTGAGCGTTCAGCCTTTGCAATCGGGGAAATGGAAGCAGCACAAATTCTGGCAGTATTTCGATCACTATACCTGGGATGCCTCTGAAACGGATATCGTGCAGCTTGTGCCCATGACGGGATATGTCATGGCCTATATGCCGACAGCTGCACGCGGGACATATATGCTGTGGAATTTCGATCCCGCACCCAGCCCGATGTCGCCGCCCGACCCGCTGCCTACCTCGATGGGGCCGCAGGATGCCTTTGCTGAGATCACCGGCGGTAGCGCATTGCTGCCCATGGGCAACTATGTGCTCGAATGGATCGCGGATCATTCGAAATACCGCGTGTGGAACTTTGATCCGCAAAACTGGCATCCGTTGTCGATGCCGACGATATCTGAAGGCACGCGCCCGGACATTGATGCCTCGCACCACCTAATCGCCATGGGTGAGAACATTCTGGACATTGCGCCCGGAGATGGGAGTTACCGGCTTTGGGGGTTTGATCCGTTCCTTCCCGACCCGTTTGTCGGCCCCCTGAAACAGGGCGCCTTGCCTCAGGGGTTTGATGTGTCCGGTCAGCTGACTCCGGTACAGATGCCGATTCCCATTGATGCCGCCAAAGCCCTTGTTCCCGGCACTATGGATTTCATGCGCACCAATATCGAACATGTGGTCGTCTACATGCTTGAAAGTCGGACAATGGACAGTGTTCTGGGCTGGCTATACGACGCGGACGCACCCCACCTGAACTATGTGAACGCGGAACCGCCGTTCAAGGCAAACTCAAAATCCTATACGAACACTTACAAAGGCACCCCGTATCCGGTGCACCAGTATGAGGATGGCAAGCTGAGCGATCAGTTCGTACTCTCCTCGCCCAAGATCGATCCGTTTCATTCGACAGCCGACAGCATTCAGCAGCAATACAGCGGCGGTTTTCCTGCCTATCAAAGCGGTGCAGTGCCGGACATGGGCGGGTTTGTGTCCAACAACCTCAGCCCCGAAGCAATGAGTTCGTTCAGCCCGACACAATTACCGGTGCTGAACGGTCTGGCCGAGAATTACGCGGTGAGCGATTATTGGTTTTCACCCATGCCGGGCGGCACAATTGCCAACCGGGGTTTTGCCCTGTCGGGATCGAACTACAACATTACGGTAAACTGCGAAGGTGAGCCGCAATACACGCAATACGCAGAGCGGCCCTTGCGGCAGCCGATCTGGAAAGTGCTTCAAAACAACGGCCATCAGGACTGGAAGATTTATTACTCGGTGGAATGGGAGAACCAAGTGTTCACCTATCACCTGTATATGCGCAATCAGTTGCCCAGCGTGGACAAAAGCAAGTTTCAGTACGTGCAGCCGCTTAGCACATTCATTGCAGATGCGAAGGCGGGGATGCTGCCGAAATTCTCGTTCCTCGAACCCGCCTGGATCGCACCAAGTGGCGCGACCTCGTATCATCCCGGTGCTTCCGGCGACATGGTTCCGGGCGAACGCAAACTGAAAGAGATCTACGAGGCGCTGAGGGCCAGCCCGCAATGGGACAAAACCGCATTGGTGATCACGTTCAGCAAGGGCGGAGGAATGTACGACCATGAGGCACCACCGATGGCACAACCGGCCTGGCCGAGGGATGTGAACGACGGGTTCAAGTATGATGTTTTGGGTCCGCGTGTTCCGACAATAGTGGTGTCGCCGCGAGTGAAATCCAACACGGTGTTTCGCAGTGGCCAACCGCAGCCGTATGAAGGCACCTCTCTGCTGTCGACGGTTTTGGACTGGTACGGCATCCCGCGTGCGCGCTGGGGCTTGGGCGATCGGGTACAGGCGGCACCGACTTTTGAATCCGTGTTTGAACTGAGCGATCCGCGCACCGATCACCCTAAGCTCTCGGTGCCTTACGACAAGGACTATCCGCCTATCGGTTCGGATGGCTGATCCGATGGCTGAGTTTTCCTATTCTCTGGGGGCGGTGGAGCTGTTGAACGAACTGTTCCCACCTGCCGAACTTGCCAATTCCGATCTCGGGTTGACCGACCGCGAAAGCGTGATTGCGCATTACACAAGGAACTCGCTTGAGGCTGACGGGTTTTCCTCGGGCAACGTGCAGGTCACAAAGTCAGGCGGGCAATACCGGGTTTCGATCTCGGCTGATCAGCCGGAAGCGGCGTTGTCTGTCTTTGCCGAACACCATCAGAAACTGTTCGCGCCGGATGCCGCGGGCAAGGCGGTCGCGGGAAAAAACCTGTTGCAGGACCTTGGGGTCTGGAACCCGATGGCCGGTTATCCGGTCAACAGCGACAAGGACGACGGCCTGTGCAAATGGCATCTCTTCCCGCCACTGGGGCTGAACGTCCTGGGTCAGCGGGGTTTGTTGCTGATGCATTACCCGCCGTGGCAGGTGTTGCAGCAGGGTACTTTTCTGGAGTGTATGACCATGCATCGCTGGGATACCGTGTTGCGGGCCAGCGGAATTCCCGCGGATGACGTGAGTTTTTACCGAACCATTGTGGATGTAAATCCAATCGCCGCGCCCGGTGCAGGTCAAAGCGAATACCCCAATGACTATTTTCCCATCATGATGGCCTCGGGCTTTTTCGATGGCCCGCCCGAGCGCAGCTATATCCGATCGATGCTTAACCTCTATCTGAATGGGCCCAACGCAACAGGTGAGCGTCACACGCTGCCGCTGCTGGTCTGCGGATCACCTCTTTATGATCCGCAGGCTCCCGGCTGGTTCAGGGTCGCGTTCAAGGATGATATGCCGAAAGACGAAAACGGCACGCCGGAAACGCCGGTCTTGCAGGTCGGGAAAGTACGGATTTCCCCCGACGACCCGCGCGAGACACCGTATATGGTTGCCAACCACATGATCGCGGCAGGAGTGACCGGAAAGTGCACGGACTGCGCGAAAAAGATACCGGATATTCGGATGTACGAGGCGCAGGATTTGGTGGCTGCGTCCTTTTTGTTTGAATACACCAAAAACCCCGATATCGAGCCGGAGCAGGCAAAGGAGAATGCCTGCCAACGCTGGTTCGGCAACACCAAAGGGCTCGGGCCGCCCAATCCCGGTGACCCACACGACGCGCAGGTCATGTGCGCGCTGGCCCAGATGGACTTGTTCTATTGTCCGGGACCGCCGCCGCACCCGAAATACACGTTCGACGAAGCGATGGCGCGGTGCGCCGGGGCTGGGAACGAAACCTGCGGGTGCAAGATTGCGCCTCCGTCCGGACCGAAGAACAGCATGACACACAGCTAGCGAGGCGTCCAAGAACGGGACAATTGATGTCTTTCATGTACCTCAGGTGTTTTCGTCCTGTTTCAGACCAGTGATTTCGTATGTTCTG
The DNA here is from genome assembly GCF_056531525.1 of Ruegeria sp. N11. NCBI lineage: Bacteria > Pseudomonadati > Pseudomonadota > Alphaproteobacteria > Rhodobacterales > Roseobacteraceae > Ruegeria > Ruegeria sp. N11. The sequence goes on along the minus strand of NZ_JBQFLX010000021.1, from coordinate 28,266 downwards.
ACGGGCGCCCCGATGCCGCGCAGTTCAACCGTTCCATGTTCGACGCAGGCGATTTCGGGTTTGATCCGGTCATACGTGTCCTGCGAAATCAGAATGCTACCGGTGCGCGCAGCGTTTTCAAGGCGCGAGGCCTGGTTCACAGCGCGGCCAATCAGGGTGTAATCCATTCGGGACTCGCTGCCGAAATTGCCAACGGTGCAGTATCCGGTGTGAATGCCCATGCGGCATTCCAGAGGTTTTCGGATGCCTTCTTTCAGCCACTCCTCGCGCAGCGCTCCAAGTCTGTCACGCATGGCAATCGCCATTTTGGCGCATGCAATGGCATCATTTTCAGGCCCGCGGGTTTCCGGATCGCCAAAAAAGATGACAATTCCGTCGCCGACAAACTTGTCGATGGTCGCGCCAAAAGACAAAGCAACTTCGGACATTTCTGACAGGTAGTGGTTCAGCAATGTCTTCAGATCTTCGGAACTCATCTGTTCGGCAAGCTCGGTGAACCCGACCAGATCCGAAAAGAAGATCGTCAGAAGCTTGCGCTCCGACGTCAGTCTGACTTCTTTCCTGCGATCGAAAATCGATCGATATACCTGCGGTGACAGGTACTTGGACAGCTGGTTTGCAACGGCTTCCAGTGCATTTGTTTTCTGACTTAGTTCAGCGGTGCGCTGTTCGACCTTCTGCTCAAGATCGACATAAAGCTTGGCGTTCTCGATGGATATTGAGGCTTGCGCCGTCAGCAATTCGGCAATTGCAACCCGCTCCTCCGGGAATGCTCCGGCGGCCAGGTTGTTCTCCAGATAGGCAATCCCGGAAAAGCGGTCGGAACGGATCACCGGAACACACATGACCGAGCGGATCTGATTCCTGACGACATAAGGATCAATGCCATACCGCGGATGGCCGGCTGCATCGTCGAGAACCAGAGGTTTCTGGGTTCGGGCCACATAATTGACAACGGACATTGCTAGGGTATCGGGGTCGGGTTCAAACTGAATATTGCGTGTTTCCAGGTCGCCCTCTTCAACGAGGCATTCAACTTCGGCCAGTAGTTGATCGTCATTCATTGACAGGAAAACGCCACGCTGCGCGCCCGTGCTTTCCAGCAGAATGCGCATTGTGCGTGACAGCAGATTGCTCAACACGATTTCGCCCGAAATCGCGCGGGCCGCATTCATGACCGCCTGCAAGTCAAGAGCGCTGTGCGAGATCGAATATCCGCTGTTTTCTGCATCCCTGTCCCCCGATGAACGGGTTGGTGCGATGAGTTGAAGGGTGGGGTTCTCGGCATCCATCAAATCGACTTTCCGCCTTGCACCCCATCGGTGATACAGGCGGCGAGCAGCGTCCAGATGCGCATTGGCCGCAAAACTCTGGCCGATCTTCTCAAAGGCCGACGACGCGAGTTCGTGAATCATGGCCCGGTCGCGGGTAAACCCGTTCTCTTCGGCACATGCGACGGCCCGGGTATAACACGACAGCGCATTCAACATATCGCCCTGCAAGCGCGCAAACTCTCCGCGCATGGCAAGGTCGAGATGGCTGAAATTCTCGGGGCAGTGCTGGGCCCAGTCGGCCATATGATTGGCGTGTTCTTCCATCTTCAGCCATAGGTGCGGTTGCTCGTCCGCAGGGGATGTCTGGTACGTCGCGGAATAGGTCAGAAAGGCCAGAAACCGGAACCGAACGGATTGCGGCAGCGACATGACACTGTCCATCAACCTTTCCTGCGCGGTCACGTGCGGAACGGCTCCCTTGAAGTCGCGGTACAGGCAGTAAAGTTCGGTCTTATAAATGTGATAATTCGCGACACCTGTCATGAACCCGCGCTCGGTCATTCTATTCAGGCAGGAAACTTCATCGAACGTCTCATCGCTAAGTGAATACAAATCCCGGGTGTTGCCTGCGAAATTCTGCAACATCTGCAGAAAAAGACTGCCTGAATCGTAGCTGTCCGCATAGTTGCAGTCTTTGACGATCACCATGTATCGCGACTGTTCGGCAATTGCGGTTTCAAGATCCAGACGCGGGTCCCAGATGATGCAATCCTGAGCGTTATAGGCCAGATACAACAGATCGCCCGACTGGTATCCCGCCTCCAAGCCACGGGTGAACCATTCTGTCATCGTGCTCCAGTGGTGGCCCCAGTGGTGGATGAACATCGTGTAGACGTAAATAATGCGGGATTTCAGGGCGATGTCGTCATATGCCTCGTTCATTGCAAGCGAGAGCTTGCCGAACTTGATCGCTTCAGCAGGGCGGTTCATGCCCCCGCACAGCAACATCCCGTACGTCGAGTAGGCAAAGGCGGTTTCGGCCGAGTTTCCGAACCGCAGTGACAGGTTGACGGATTTTAGGATCAAGAGACGGAACAGGTTTCCGGCACCTGACAGAAAGGCCGCAGGAAAGATCTCCATCAACAGCCCGACCGCCGTTTCCATATTGGCGTCCGTCATACGGCCCACGTTGATCAGATCGGCAATCTCCCGGCCTGCCAGGTTGACCGAAATTTCTGCGATTTCTGCTTCAACCTCTGCATCCGAGACATCCGCCGTGAACCTGATCCCAAGAAGGGAAAGCCCTTCGAGTGCTGAATCGATGGAGTCTTTCATCCGGCCTAAGGTCGAGTAATGCCTTGTTCTCATCGACAACACACGCGCCTTGTCCAGCGAGGTCCGAAGGCTTTCCAGCGCGCGCGACAACTCGGCATCGGCCTCGTCATGCAAGCCGTTCAGATAGGCAGTTTGTGCATAAAGCGATGACAGCGATCTGGTCAGCCCATAGGCCTCTTGCCACGGGTTCGAAGGAAGGAGGGACCGGGCAACACGCAAATAGTTCAAAGCCACCTGATAAGAGGACGCATTGTGCGCAATGCGAGCAGCCGCCAGGTTCAGTTCTGCCAGTTCGCGCTTGTCATCTTTCCCGGTGATCAGTTCGCGCGCCACGTTCAGATGGCGAACGATCTTGATCAGGCGTTCGTTTTGCGGCTCATCCGTGTCTTCGCTCTGCAAAAGTCGTCCGATCGACAGATGAACGGGCTGTTTTTCGGCATCATCAATCAACTCGTAAGCGGCCTGATGCAGACGATCATGCTGGAACCGGTAGCGCGGGTTGACTGCCGCATCTGCCCTGGCGTCCGTCAGAGCTGCGGCCTGATCGAAAAGCTGGTAGCTGTCGTCCAAGGGCAGGATGATGTTGCGGGCCAGGGCGCTCATCAGGGACAGGCCCAGCTGCTCTTTAGAGCGCTGATGAATCAGAGACAGCTTGGCCATGTCGAACTCGTGTCCGATACAGGCGGCCATGCGCAACGTTTCCTTGGTGTCATCCGGAAGCTTGTTCAGGTTTCCAATCAGGAACTCGACAATGTTATCGCCAATTTCGGCCTTCCTGATCGCAGCCAGATCCCATGTCCAGCGACCATGTGTGCGGTCAAAGTTAATCATCCCATCGTCGAACAGGGATTGAAGCAGTTCTTTTACAAACAGGGGATTGCCTTCGGTTCGTTGAAAAAGAACAGCGCCAAGCTCTTGCGTGTCCGCCTCATCCGTTCGGAATGTCCGGGCAACTATCTGGTTCACGACCGCCTGATCCAGCGGCGGCAAGGTCAGATCATGTACCGCCCGTGTCTTGGCAACCTCCTTGCGCATCAGGCTCAGCAGGTGGCCGCTGTCCACTTCATTCTCGCGATAAGCGCCCAGAATAAGCAGATGACCTATGTCCCGGGCCGTTGCCATTTTCTGCAAAAGGTTAAGTGTCGGTGCATCGCTCCATTGCAGGTCGTCAAGATACAGTACCAGCGGGTGGTTTTCATCCGCCAGCAGCCTTACGAAGCTTAGAAATGTCAGTTGCAGCCGGTTCTGCGCCTCGGTCGGAGGAAGGGTCGGGACCGGCGGTTGCGGTCCGATGATCAGCCCCAGATCCGGCAGGACATCCAGCAACACTTGTGCGTTTCGTCCCAATGCGCCGACTATGTTTGATTTCCACGTCGCCAGGGACTCTGGCGGTTCCGCCAGCAGTTCCTGAACCAGCCCGGAAAATGCAGCGGCAATGCCGCTATAAGGTCTGACCCTTTCAAACTGGTCAAACTTGCCGCGCAGAAAAAAGCCGCGCGCCTCAAGAATTGGCCGGTTCAGTTCCGCGACCAGCGCGGTTTTCCCAACCCCTGAACTGCCGGAGATCAGGCATAGCTCGGATGCGCCGGCCTCTACCTTGGCAAGCAATTGGGTCAATTGTTCCAGCTCGGCATCGCGTCCGATCAGCACTTGTGGAACACGAAACGTTTCGGACGTGTCTCGCTGCGCGATATCGAAGGGCGCAATTTCACCTGTGCGCGAGAGGCTTCGGCGGCAGATCTCAAGATCGTGCAACAGGCCAAACGAGCTTTGGTAGCGGTCTTCAGGGTTTTTGGCCAAAAGCCGCAGCACAATCTCGACCAGCGTCGCTGGAACATATGCCCCGGCATCATCCGGGACACGTGGCCGCTTGGCGATGTGCGCATGGACCCATTCAAGTTGCGTTTCGGCCCTGAATGGCAATTGCCCAAACAAAAGTTCAAAGAATACGATACCAAGAGAATAGAAATCCGATCGGTAGTCGACATCGTGCGAAATCCGTGCGGTGTGCTCGGGCGAGATATAAGGCAGATGGCCCTCGATCAGTTTCGAAGCGACTTTCCCCTGATGTTCCCGCGAAAGGGCCGTCGCGATTTCGAAATTCATCAGCCGGACGCTCCAGTCCGTGTCATCCAGCAGAATATTCTGTGGTGCGATGTTTTTGTGAACCATACCGCGCGCATGGATGGCGTCCAGCGCAGTGGTAAGCCGGACTATGATGTCGACAACACGCTCAAGCGGCCATGTGGCGGTTCGTTTGGCGCGCAGGTAATGCGACAATGTCCATCCGGTCGCGGGGCTGATCATGACCGGGGCGCCATTGCCAAGGAAAACCATATCCGTGACCGGGATAATCCCGTCCAGGCTGCCTAGCTCGTTTAACAGCCAATACTCACGTTCCAGCCGCTTGGCATCCCGAATATCGGGGAACTCGGCAGACAAGGTTTTGACAATCGCCGGCTGCCCGCTTTTGCTGTTGCGGGCATGAAAAAGCGAACTTGCGTAAAACGCCTCGATCTGCTGTTCGATCTGGTATCCGGCGATTTCAAGATGCAAGGCAGAAACTACCTTCCTGAAAGACTACAAGGAACTGTTTAAAAAAACTGTGACACAAACGCGGGCTCCTGCATTATTACACAGGATGAAATTAAGATAGAGCATAACCTTGATTAACTATTTTGGATACGGCTCTAATATGAATTTTACTTCATTAAGAGCTAAAGGCGTCACACCTTCGGCGTCCCGTGCGGCGACGCTCAGGGGGTGGCGTTTAACGTTCAATGTCGAGCATTTCTTTCGCCACGAAGGGGGCGTTGGAAATATCGAACAAACCGGAAACCCACAGGACCGGGTTCTGGGCGTTCTGCATTGCTGCAACGAGGCCGACCTTGCAGCGCTGGACCAGATGGAAGCCTATGGCGTGGGGTATGACCGGACTGTGGTCGACATCGAAACTGTTCAGGGGACCGAGCAGGCGCTGGCCTATGTTGGCTTGCCGGATTTTGTCAACGACGCCTGCCTGCCAACACGCCGCTATCTGAACATTCTGGCGCGCGGGGCGTCCGAGGCCGGCATTGACCCGGAGTACATTGCGGCGCTGAACCGGCATCCGGTTCTTCAGCCACCGGTCCTGCCCGCCTTTGACCCGGGACCTGTTCCCCGTGTCATTGACCACACCGGGCTTGCCCGGCACCTGACGGTGTTGGCGGGATCTGTCTTTGACATGACGAATGCGCGTCCGGCGCAATCTATCGGGAAGGACTGGTTCGGCGGCAGGGAAGTCACGGTGTTTTTGCTCAAGCGACTGGACACCAGCGACGGGACCGAATGTCTCGAAGATATCCTGAACGACCGGCTGCGGCCGGACCAGAAAGACTGTCTGAACACCTATCTGCACGCCTTTGCGGATGAGTATCAGTATGCAGGTCAATTCGACTATACTTCCCTGCCAGCCGAAAAAAGGCTAGGATAGGGCTTTTTAAAGGGGGGTATTATGGGCCATCTGGCAGCGTCTCCGCATGGAGTCATCTCGGAACCTTTGCCTGACATATTTTTCGTCACCGGCACACGAGAGATGCATTTCAATGACATTGACTGGCAGTTCAGCCGGAACATGACGATAGTTCGCGAAGGTGTCAGGCTGATATTGTTCAATGCGGTCAGGCTTTCCGATGACGGGTTGAAGGCGCTGGAGCAGTTGGGCCGGATTACCGACGTCGTTCAGGTCGGTGGTTTGCACGGAGCCGACGATGCCTTTTACCGGGACACATTTGGCGCGACCTACTGGGCCCAGCCTGGTGCCGGTCAGGAAGGCGTTCCGGTGGATCGTGAACTGGTCGAAGGCGGCGAACTGCCGGTATCAGGTGCGCAGCTTTTCACCTTCAAGACCACCAAGACCCCGGAATGCATTTTTAGGCTCGACCGGGACGGCGGTGTAATGATCGCGTGCGACGCATTGCAGAACTATCTGAACCCTGACGAATTCTTCAGTAAGGATTCTGCCGAAATGATGGAAGGCATGGGGTTTTTTACACCGGCCAATGTCGGCCCGGTCTGGATGCAGGTGTCTGAACCTCAGGCCGAAGATTTTCAGCGCTTGTCGGCTCTGGAATTCAGGCACGTTTTCTGTGGCCACGGCGCGCCGGTGTTGGGTGGCGCGTCTGATGCCTACAAGGCGACTTTCAGGCGGCTTTTTGAATTTTGACTGACCGGCGCGTGTGCAAACGGCACACGCGCATCCTTTTACTTTTGGCCCGCCCCTCGGGAGCGTGCCCAAGACCTATTGTTTGTTCAAAGAGGAATTCGTCATGACGAGCGCAAATTGGAAAGCAAATCCCTCCTCAGATCAGTGGAACGATCCTAACAACTGGGACACAGATCAGATACCGATGGCAAACGCCCAGTTCGGAGGATCCTCTCATACCGCGATAACCTTCACTCCTGATTCAATGGCTCAGATCGAGTGTCTTGAGTTTTCGGAACAGTCGGATGCCTATTCATTCACAATTCGGGATCTTGCCAAGCAGCCCGCGCTGACGATCACCGGGCGCGGCATCGTCAATCAATCGCTCAATACCCAAAGCTTCATCGTGGCGTCCTTTGGAACCTACAACCAACCTCAGCTGAAGTTCACAGGTTCTGCATCCGCAGGCGAGGGGCCGGTCACGTTTTACGCAGGCCCTCCGTCGCTGGAAACGACCTACGGGGGCGGCACGATCGCCTTTCATGACGACGCCGATGCCGGGGCCGCGTACTTCACGCTCAGAACCGGGAAAGTGCCCCCTCCGGACAGAAACAGCAGTCTTGGTGGCACAGTAAAATTCAGCGAACGTGCCCGCGCGGGAACCGCGACCTTTTCGATTTTTGGAACTCTGGGCAGCGACGGGGATACCTTTGCCAATGCCGTGTTTCATCAGGCGGCATCGGCGGATCGGGGCACTTTCATCAATCACGGTGGCACTGTCCCGGGCGGTGATGGCGGCAACACGCAGTTTTACGACTATTCGACCGCCGGACAAGCGACCTACCTGAATTTTGGCGGCACCGCAGTGGATGCGGACTGGCATGGGGCCAATGGCGGTGACGTCGCTTTTGACGGCTGCGCGACAGGCGGGCAGGGAAAGTTCAACAACTACCCGGCTACAATCGACGGTGCGCATGGCGGCGTGACCAGTTTCAACAACAACCCCAACTATCCGGCGATGGACAATCCCGGCGCATCAGCGGGCGACGGGACCTATATCAACTATGGTGCAACAAAAGACTGGCCCGGAGGCGGCGGGCATACCGAATTCACAGCGCGCTACGGTTATGCCACAGCCGCCAACGCAACCATTGTGAATTTCGGAAGTGCCGTAAACCGCAGCTCGGGCGCGGGGCATACGATCTTTTCAATCAAACCCCCGAACGAATTCTTTTCCAGTGCCGGTAAGGCGACAATCTGGAACCACCCCGGTCAGGCTGGCGGCTATACGATATTTGAATCTTCCTACGGCACCGGCGCGCCAAATCTTCCACCGACCGCAGAAACTGCGATCTTTCACAATCTGGGCGGCAATGAACCGGGTCAGGAGGGCGGATATACCTCGTTCACGGATGTGGGCACCGCAGCCAGCGCCACTTTGATTGCTTATGCAGGGGCGCGCGGCGGCGATGGTGGTCAGGTCCTGTTTTCCGACAAATCCACCGGAGGCTCGGCAACGGTTCAGTTGATCGGCAATGGCGTGCTGGACCTCAGCGGACATGATGACGGTCTTGGAATCGGACAACTGGATTTGACCAATGGCATACTGAAGATCCAGCTTGGTCCGAACCCCACAACGCTCAGTGTTTCCGGGGCCGTAAATGTAAATCGTTCCCCGGTAACATTGGTTTTTTCCTTCCCTCGCGGTCATGGTCCGAAAAACGGGGTTGAGTACCCCGTTCTTCAGGCTGCGAACATGGCTGAACTGGATGTGGCCCAATTCGTTGGCAACGCCATTGATGGCAATTCACCGAAATTTGTGATCACCGGTGACACCCTGAAGGTATCCTACTAGGCCCGCATCCGAATTTATGCGGGTTATTCCCGAAAGTGCCTTGCAGAAAACACTAGACAGAACTGTCTATTGATGCTGTTGTGGAATGGACAGTTATGAACAGTACTATTGTTGTCCGAATCCAAAGCACTCAGGGAAGGGAATGGGCCGATGAAGTCACACTATCGTGCGGTCGTTATTGGTGGGGGCGTTGTCGGCGCGTCTGTTTTGTACCATCTGGCCAAATTCGGCTGGAAAGATGTCTGTTTGATCGAGCGGAACATTTTGACCGCGGGCTCAAGCTGGCACGCCGCAGGCGGCTTTCACGCCCTGAATGCGGACCCCAATATCGCTGCATTGCAGGCCTATACGATCGACCTGCTGTCCGAGATCGAAAAGGAATCCGGACAATCCGTCGGGATGCACATGACTGGTGGCCTCACACTGGCCGGAACACCTGACAGATGGGAGTGGTTGCAATCGGCGTATCGCACATTTCAGGCCATCGGCATCGACGACGTGCGCCTTGTGTCGCCCAAAGAGGCCAAAGAGCTGTGCCCGATCATGTCCGATCACGGGATTCTGGGCGGCATGTGGGCCGAGCGCGAAGGATATATCGACACCACCGGCACGGTCCATGCCTATGCGGGCGCGGCCAGGAAGCACGGTGCAGAAGTCATAGAACACAACCGGGTTCTGGAATTGAATCAGTCCCCGGACGGATGGGAGGTCGTGACCGAAAAGGGGACGATCCACGCCGAACATGTTGTCAACGCCGCCGGCCTGTGGGCCAAGCAGGTGGGTCACATGGCCGGTATCGAACTGCCGGTCTCGCCGCTGAACCATCATTACCTGATCTCCGACACGATCCCGGCCGTCGAGAAGCTGGAACGAGAACTGCCGTTGGTCGTGGATCTCGAGGGCTTTACTTACATGCGGCAGGATCAGAACGGCATCCTGCTGGGCATTTACGAGATCGATCACTAACACTGGATGATGGACGGCGCGCCCTGGGAATACGGTTTCGAGTTGCAGCAGGAGGACCCGGATCGGATTGAAAAAGAACTGACGCTGGGTTTTGAGCGTTTCCCGGATCTTCAGCATGTGGGCGTCAAAACATGGGTGAACGGCGCCTTTACCTTTTCACCGGACGGCAACCCCTTGGTCGGTCCGGTACGCGGCAAGCCCGGCTACTGGTGTGCCTGCGCGGTGATGGCAGGTTTTCTGCAAGGCGGCGGCGTCGGGAAGTCGCTGGCCGAATGGATGATCCATGGTGAGTCCGAGGCGGATGTCTTTGGCATGGATGTCGCGCGCTACGGGCCATTTGCCGAGAACAGACAATACATCAAGGAAACCACCGGTCAGTTTTACACCCGGCGGTTTGTGATGACCTATCCGAACGAACAATTGCCGGCCGGCCGTCCGCTGAAAATGGCGCCTGCCTATTCGGACATGACCGAAGCGGGCTGCCAGTGGGGCGCCAGTTGGGGACTTGAGGTTCCGCTGTACTTCGCCCCCGCCAAGGATTTTGCAGAAACACCAACCCTTAAACGATCCAACGCATTCGATCTCGTGGCCGAGGAGTGTAAAGCCGTTCGAGAAACCGTTGGGCTGCTGGACATCTCCGGATTCTCGCGTTTCGAAATCTCGGGTCCCAATGCAGAAGCCTGGCTGGACAATCTGATGGCCAGCAAATTGCCTGGGCCCGGACGGGCAAGACTGGCCCCAATGCTGTCCCCCGAAGGCAAGCTGAAAGGTGATCTGACAGTCTTCAACTGGGGCGACGGCACATGGTGGATCATGGGCAGCTACTACCTGCGCGAATGGCACATGCGCTGGTTCAATACCTACCTGACCGATGGTGTCACGATCCGCGACATTGCCGATGATATTGTTGGGTTCAGCCTGTCTGGGCCAAACAGCCGCAAGGTTCTGGAAAAACTGACGGATGGCCCTATCGGCGACCTTCGGTTTATGGGGTGCGGTACATTCGATATCGGACTGATCCGCGCCAAAGTCGGCCGGCTTTCAGTAGCGGGAGAGCTGGGATACGAAATCCACTGTCGAGCGGCTGAACACATCGCTCTGCGCAAGACACTTCTGAAGGCCGGAGCGGATCTGGGCATACGTGAAGTTGGTTTCAACGCGTTGCTGTCACTGCGGCTGGAAAAGAGTTTTGGCATCTGGTCGGCTGAGTTTACGCAAGCGTACACGCCCGCGCAAACGGGAATGGATCGATGGATTGACTGGTCCAAGTTGTTCATCGGAAAGTCCGCGGCCGAAGCGGAACGCATGGCCACACCGGATCAGGTCATCGTCACGGTTGAGATCGACAGCCAGGATGCGGATGCCAGCGGTTATGAACCTGTTTGGAAAGATGGCAGGCGCGTGGGCTTTGTGACATCGGGTGGATACGGGCACACAATACGGAGATCGCTGGCCATGGCCATGGTGGATCGGGAATGTGCCGAGGAAGGGACTGAGTTGCAGATCCACGTGGTGGGCGTTGAAAAAACGGCGCGTGTGATTGCCGCATCGCCCTATGATCCCCAAGGCCTGGCGATGAGAGGGTGATGCGATGAGCCCAGAAAGCAACGGCCGGGGTGGCAGGCGCAGGGGACGCGGCGGCGAGACCGTCAGGACCCCGGCGCGCGATGTGAACTACCGCCAGCTCAAAAACCCGTTTCCGGCGATGGACGTGTTTTCGGCAGATGAGATTGCGAACATGCACGCAACTGCCCTGCGATTGCTGGAAGAGCTGGGCATAAAAGTTCTGTTGCCCGAGGCCCGGGCTATTTTCGCGAAAGGCGGTGCCCGCGTCGATGAGGACACCGAAATGGTGAATATCGGACGCGACATGGTCGACGCGGCGCTGGCAACGGCGCCAAAGTCCATCACCTGCCGCGCGGGGGCGCGACACCGGGATGTGATACTGGAGCTTGGCAGCCTTGTATTTCAAGCCGGGGCAGGGGCACCCAACGCGACCGACCTCGAACGGGGGCGGCGTGCGGGTTCGGCGCGGGACTACAGGGAATACACGCAGATCAACCATCACTTCGATGTGTTTCAGATGCTATCACCCTCGGTCGAACCTCAGGATGTGCCGACCCATCTGCGGCACTATTTTACGACCGAAGTTCAACTGACGCTGTCAGACAAGTTTCCGTTCCTGTTTTCCCGTGGCACACCGCAGGCAATGGACAATTTTGAGATGCTGAGGAACTTTCGGGGTCTGTCGGACGATGAATTCCTTGCCACGCCTCATGCGTACACGATCATAAACACCAATAGTCCCCGTACACTCGACATCCCGATGGCGCAGGGTCTGATCGATTTTGCCCGACACGGGCAACTTTCGATTGTCACGCCCTTCACGCTGATGGGGGCGATGGCTCCGATCACGGTGGCCGGGGCGATTACGCTCAGCCATGCCGAGGCGCTGGCGGCGATCACGCTGACCCAGCTGGCCCGTCCGGGTGCGCCGGTCTGCTACGGCACGTTCACGTCCAATGTCGACATGAAATCCGGGGCGCCCGCCTTTGGGACACCTGCGCATTTTCACGCCTCGCTCGCGGCCGGGCAGCTGGCGCGTTTCATAGGTTTGCCATGGCGTTCCGCTGCCGGTTCAGCGTCCAATCTGAACGACGTGCAGGCGGCAAACGAAAACCAGTTTGGCCTGTGGGGGTGCCTGATGGCCGGTGCAACGGTGATCATTCATTCCGCAGGATGGCTCGAAGGTGGGCTTAGTGTTTCCTACGAAAAACTCATCACCGACGCCGAGGTTCTGAACATGGTGGCCGAACTTTGCGCCGGGCGCGCGGCGGGGGCCGATGAAATCGGACTGGATTCTGCACTGTCGCAGGTAGAACCCTGTGGACACTTCTTTGCCGCGCCGCAGACAATGGAGCGTTACAACACCGAATTCTATGAACCGATTGTGCACGACTATGCCAATTTCGGCACCTGGAGCGAACGCGGCTCAGTTGACGCCTCGGCGCGGGCGACCAAGGTCTGGAAAGATATTCTTGCTGCAGACAAAAGACCCGATTTGGATGGTGCACGGGTCGAAAACCTGAAACAGTTCATCGCAAAGCGCACGGCGGAAGGCGGTGCACCGCCGGAGAGTTGAATGAACAAGCGTGCCCAACCCATTTTGAACCGGGATGACCCGGAAAAGGACCCGCTGGTCGGAAACATCAAGGTCACCCGCGAAGACTGGCTGAACCTGTCGCGCGACGTTCTGGTTCACGAAGGTGTTGCCGAGCTGAAGATACTGTCTCTGGCCCGTCGGCTTGGGGTCTCGCGGTCCAGCTTTTACTGGTACTTCGAGGACAGGGCCGATCTTCTGGCAAAGCTTCTGGAGGAGTGGGAGGCGCGGAACACGCAAACGATCGTAACCCACTGCGCAAAACCCGCGCCAGATATCTGTGCTGCGGTTTGCAATTTCTTCCGCTGCTTTGTGACCTCGGATCTGTTCGATCAGGGGCTGGATTTTGCGGTGCGGGAATGGGCGCGCCGCGACGATCAGGTCAATGCTCTGATCGACGCCGCCGATAAAACCCGACTGGCCGCCATAACCGAAATGTACGCGCGCCACGGCTACGACGCCGGCGACGCAGATGCGCGTGCGCGCATACTGTATTTCATGCAGATCGGATATCACGCGGCAGAAATGCGCGAAACCATGGAGGTGCGAGTAAGCCGGATCGAAGGGTTCCTGAATGGTTTTACCGGAAAGGAACCTTCAGCTGAGTTGATTCAGAGTTTCGTGGCCTATTCACTGGCAATGGATAAGAAAGAATGACGCGGTATTCGGCATTTCAGGTTTTTCGCGAAGGTTTGCGCGGTCAGAAAGGCTGGGCCAAAGCCTGGCGGTCTGCCACGCTGAAACCAGCCTATGATGCGGTGATCATCGGCGGTGGCGGGCACGGGTTGGCAACCGCCTACTACCTTGCCAAAAACCACGGGATGACCAATGTCGCCGTACTTGAAAAAGGCTGGCTTGGCGGCGGCAATACCGGGCGGAACACCACCGCGATCCGCTCCAACTACTTTTATCCTGAAAGCGCCGCGCTTTATGATTTTTCGGTCCGGTTGTACGAACGCCTGTCCAAAGAGCTGAACTACAACGTCATGTTCTCGCAACGCGGTATGCTTGTGACCGCCCATTCCGAGCACGATATGGAAATGGCCGCGCGGCAGTACAACGCCATGCGTCTGAATGGCATAGATGCTGAGCTGCTTAGCCGGGAAGAGATCCGCAAGCGGGTTCCTGTTCTGAACTTCCGGGACGATGCGCGTTATCCCATTCATGGTGGTGTCAATCAGCCGCGTGGCGGAACCGGTCGGCACGACGCGGTTGCCTGGGGATATGCGCGCGCGGCCGACCAATTGGGCGTGGACATCATTCAGAACTGCGAAGTGCAAGGCTTTGTGATGGAAGCCGGGCGTTGCGTCGGTGTGCAGACGTCATTGGGTGAAGCGCGCGCGGGCGTGATTGGCGCTTCTGTGGCGGGGCATTCGTCTGTTCTGGGGCAACTTGCCGGGTACAAATTGCCCATCCATTCCTATGCGCTGCAGGCGTTTGTATCCGAGCCGTTGAAACCGGTTCTGGATACCGTCGTGTTATGCCCGGCACTGGGAACTTATGTCAGCCAGTCCGACAAGGGCGGGCTGGTGGTCGGCGGTGGGCTGGACCGAGTGCCGTCCTACGGTCAACGCGGCAACCTGCCGATGCAGGAAGTCGTTTTGGGCGGGCTGGTCGAGATGATGCCGGCCTTGGCCAAGGTGAAGCTTCTGCGCCATTGGGCCGGGATCGTCGACGTGACGCCCGACAGTTCTCCGATTATCGGGCCGTCGGGCGTGGATGGCATCTATCTCAATTGCGGCTGGGGTACCGGCGGCTTCAAGGCGATCCCGGCGGGCGGATATCTGCTGGCACATCTGATGGCCACGGGCGGCCATCACGAGATCAGTCGCCCCTTTGACATCAGCCGTTTCGCAACAGGCGCGCTTGTGGATGAAAGCGCGGCCTCTGGCATTCCGCACTAGGAGGTTGAATTGCAGATATTTCCCTGTCCCTTTTGCGGTCTCCGGGACGAGCGCGAATTTCACTTTGCAGCCGAGGCGGGAAAAACCCGCCCGGATACCAGCGGCGCGGTTTCCAATGCGGAATGGGCCGCCTATCTGCACATGCACCGCAACGATAAGGGAGTGGTTCGGGAAATCTGGATGCACACAACCTGCGCCGAGGTGTTCCTGTTGGAGCGTGACAGCGTGACGATGGATGTCCTTGGCTCGACCCCTCTCAGAAAGGTCGCGCCATGACGTCATTTCGTACTACTTCGGGCGGGCTGATTGATCGGACCCGGCCGCTGAATTTCACATTCGATGGCAAACCCTATCAGGGATTTGCTGGCGACACTGTGGCTTCGGCGCTGATGGCCAGCGGCGTGCGTGTGATGGGGCGCAGTTTCAAGTACCATCGTCCGCGCGGTGTCTGGAGCGCCTGGGTGGATGAGCCCAACGCGATCATGACAGTCACCTTGAACGGCCGCGAACTGCCCAATTGCCTGGCCACAACCACGCCTCTTGAGGATGGGATGCAGGTCCGCGCGGTCAATGCCTGGCCAACGGCACAGTTCGACATCAAGGGCGGCCTTGATTTCTTTCACCGTTGGTTGTCTGCAGGGTTCTATTACAAGACCTTCATCTGGCCCGACTGGCATCTGTTTGAACCATCGATCCGGAAAATGGCCGGATTGGGCGCAGTGTCGACCGACGTTTTCGATGGCTATTCCACGGACAAAACTCATGCGCATTGCGACACGCTGGTTGTGGGCGCGGGCCCGGCAGGGCTGGTCGCTGCCCGCACTGCCGCTGAGGCCGGGCAGGACGTCGTTCTGGTCGATGATCATCCGGAAACCGGCGGCAGCGCCTATCAGTTCGAGGCGATTGAATCCGGGGCGCCGGCAGAATGGGTTACATCGCAAAGAATAGCCATCGAGTTGGCAGGCGGGCGCATCCTGACATCGACCACAGCTTTTGGGGTCTATGACCACGGTTTGGTTGGGCTGGTTGAAAACGGCCCTTTCGGCACCGCTCCGCGCCTATGGCGGATGAGGGCAGGGCGCGTCATTCTGGCCAGCGGGGCTTTGGACCGGCCGATAACGTTTGCCAACAATGACCGGCCGGGCGTGATGTCGCTAATGGGCGCGGCCGAGTATCTTGCGCGGTATGGTGTTCTGGCCGGGCGGGAGGTTGCGGTTCTCAGCAATCACTCATTGGCCGATCCGATCATTGCCAAGCTCAAGGACACCGGGGCGCGGGTCGTCGAAATCGACCCTTCGACGGGACCGGTCAAAGTTTCTGGCGGCAAGTCTCTGAAATCAATCTTTGCAGGTGACAGAACCTACCCGGTCGATACCGTGCTGAGCTCAGGCGGGTTGACGCCGCTGGTGCATCTGTGGCGGCACGCTGGGGGTAAACTGGATTGGTGCGCCACGCGGCAGGCCTTCCTGCCTGGCGCCGCCCCTGGCGGGATGATCGCGATCGGCGCGGCCAACGGCACCTACGATCTGAACGCAGCGCTGGATGAGGCAAGTGCGGCCGGTCGGGGCGAAACTACAACACGTCCGGACACCACTATTGCCCTTAAACCGTTGTGGCCAACACCCGGCTCGAATGGGCGTCAGTGGATCGATTTTCAGCATGATGTCACGCTCAAAGATGTGGAGCTTGCCGCCCGCGAAAACTTCGTCTCGGTCGAGCATCTGAAACGCTACACGACACTTGGGATGGCGTCCGATCAGGGCAAGACATCAAACATGGCCGGGCTTGCGGCAATGGCGGCCATTCAGGACCGGCCAATCCCCGAGGTTGGCACCACAACTTTCCGCCCCCCCTTTGTGCCCGTCCCGATCGAGACCTATCATGGGGCGCGGACCAAGGAACTTTGTAATCCGCTGAAACGCTTGCCGCTGGAACCGCAGCACCGCGCGCTTGACGCGGCGCTTTGTGAATATGGCGGGTGGCTACGCCCGGGATGGTACGGCAACGGAACGCCGGAACAGTTGATCCGGGCCGAGGCAGTGCGCACACGCGAGAGCGCGGGCATTCTCGATGGCTCTCCCTTGGGTAAGATTGAGGTGATGGGCCCGGATGCCGAAGCCTTTGTGAATTTCATCTTTTATAATACCATCAAAACACTCAAACCCGGTGCAATCCGTTACGGGTTCATGCTGACCGAAGGCGGCATCGTCTATGATGACGGGGTGATCTCGCGGTTGGATCAGAACCGGTTTGTGATTTCCTGCTCGTCCAGCCACGTGGACAGCGTGCGCATGCACCTGGAATCCTGGCGTCAGGATGGCAACGACCCCGATCGTATTTTTGTGCACGACCTGACCCATCAATATGTCACGGTTACGGTCACCGGGCCCAAAGCCCGGGAAATCCTGATGGTTCTCGATCTGGGTATTGATCTGTCCGCTCAGGCGTTCCCGCACATGACCTTTCGCGAAGGGAGCTTCAATGACGCCTCTGTTCGGGTGTCACGTGTCAGTTTTACCGGCGACCTCAGCTATGAAATCTCGGTCCCTGCATCGTCTGGGCGAAGCCTGTGGCAGGCCGCAGTTAAAGCGGCTGCGCCTTTCGGCGCCGCCCCTGTCGGCATCGAGGCAATTTCGGTCCTGCGTGCCGAAAAAGGCTATATCATGATCGGCAAGGACACGGATGGAGAGACCATGCCACACGATCTGGGTTATTCCATCCCCCGGGGAAAGAAGAAAACCCCGTTTGTCGGGGACCGCAGCCTTCACACCGCCACGGCCAACCGTTTGGACCGCAAGACACTGGTCGGCCTGACCGTTCCGGCGGGCGAACCGGCCATTCCGACCGGCGCGCATATGGTGACTGGTGACACACCACCCCGCTCGCTGGGTTACGTAACATCAAGCTATGACAGCCCCAGTGTCGGCGCGCCGATTGCATTGGGGTTGATGGAAAGCGGCGCAGAACGAACAGGCGAAATGATCGACATCTGGCACGACGGCCAGCGACGCAAGGCGACGTTGTGCGCGCCTTGCTTCTACGACCCGGAAGGGGAGCGTCTGAATGCGTGACGACCGGAATAAATGGGCCCCCGCTGGGCAATACGGGCAAGAGATTGATTTGGGGTCAACCGCTATGTCCCGAGTGCATCTCGAACGCCAGACCCTGATGTCCGGCCCCGACCTTGCATCGCGATCGGTGCCACCGTGCACCGGCTGGCCTGATGTCGTGGCAGATGACGTCTACACCATCGCCCTGCGTCGCGACAGATTGCTTGAGGTCAACGGACCAGACCGACAGGAAGGCTGGCACGAAGAACAGAACATGGCTGTTTCTGACGTTTCGCACGCCTATTCGGTTTTTGCCCTGAGTGGGCCGGGGGCGATGGATTTGCTACAGCGCGGAACCGAAATTCGGCTTGATCAGCCATCCAAAAGCGCGGTCCGTCGATTTTTCGGGTTCGAGGTCATTCTTTACCGCGTTCAATCGGAAACCCGGTTTCGCCTGCATATCGCAAATGCACACGACCACGCTTTGTGTGAGTTTCTTGCCAAAGCGGCCAATGCTTTCTGACAGTATCTGTGTCGCGAGCGAAGGCCCGTTTCGGGCAGATGAATGGTCGTTCGGTTGATCAGCGAGTGGGGCAAAAACCCACGTTTGGCTTGACTTGGCTTCCCCAAGCAGGAACCGTTAAGTCAGAGGGGTTTATCGGGCTCGGTGGGCATTCCGCTATCTGACCCGCCGGCTTCCGCAGGAGGGCCAGGAACATGTATCGCCTTCGTCTATTTTCGGTCCGGCATTCGGGTACATTTGAAAAAATTTACAAGTACGTGGAAAGGGCGATGGTTGCGCTTGACCCGCTGTTCGACCGGATCGGATATCACCGGGTGGAAAAACCTGTTGCGCTGGTTGAACGGGGTGTGAAATCGCTGCTGTTTGATTGCCGCATGTGCGGTCAATGCGTTTTGTCATCGACCGGTATGTCGTGCCCCATGAATTGCCCGAAACAGTTGCGCAACGGCCCCTGCGGCGGGGTTCGGCCCGGCGAATACTGCGAAGTGAAACCGGACATGAAATGCGTCTGGGCATTGGCCTGGAGCGGGGCGAGCCGGATGAGCAGCGGTGCGGCACAGATCAATGAGGTTTTGCCTCCGGTCGAGCACACCTTGCAGGGGACGTCTTCGTGGCTGCGGGTCAGTCGGGAAAAAGCAATGCGTGCGCGGGATCAACGTGACCTGGCCAAACAAGCCCTGGCGCAGTCCTTCCCCGAGGCCCGGTCGATGGAGCCGGTTGCCGCACCTTTGGCGCAGGAACCCGAAAATATCGGGAGCGGTAAGAAATGACTGGTCATATCGAAGCGCTGGACACTCATTCATCCCGTTCCGCACTTCCGGAAGGATTTGTCTCACACAGTCGTCTGGAAAAAGTCCTGCGGTCTGGCCGGTTTGCCGTCACGGCCGAATTGAACCCTCCTGACAGCGCCGATCCGTCCGATGTCTACGATGCCGCCCAGCCGCTCAGCGAGGTTGCCGACGCCATCAACGCAACGGATGCTTCGGGTGCCAACTGCCACATGTCCTCGATCGGCATATCCGCGTTGCTGACACGGGCCGGGTACTCGCCCGTCTATCAGATATCCTGCCGTGATCGTAACCGTATCGCAATTCAGGGCGATGTGCTGGGCGCTGCCGCGCTTGGTGTCAGCAACGTCCTCTGCCTGACGGGCGACGGGGTCGGTGCAGGGGATCAGCCCGGCGCGAAACCTGTTTTTGACTTTGATTCGCTGACGTTGCTGCGCACCATCCGCTCGATGCGGGACAACGGAACATTTCTGTCGGGGCGCAAAATAACCGCGCCGCCGCAGATGTTTCTGGGCGCAGCCGAGAACCCATGTATTCCCCCGTATGAATGGCGTCCAAACCGATTGGCCAAAAAGATCACTGCCGGGGCGGATTTCATCCAGACCAACTACATTTTCGACATGCCGTTGTTCGAATCTTTCATGTCTCGTGTCCGGGACGAAGGGTTGGACAAGAAAGTGTTCATTCTGGCGGGGGTCGGCCCGCTAGCATCGGCCCGAGCGGCCCGCTGGATGCGCAACAACGTGCCCGGGATTCATATCCCGGACGCGGTCATCGAACGGCTTGAAAAAGCGGACAATCCCAGCGAGGAAGGCAAAAGGATCTGCATTGAACTGCTGCAGCAGGTACAGCAGATCAGGGGCGTCGCGGGGGCGCATGTCATGGCTTATCGACGCGAACATATGGTTGCCGATATCATCCGCGAAGCCGGAGTTCTGCACGCCCGCCGCAGGACCAACCGATGACACCGGCGCCCTCGTCCAAGCGCAGCGAACTTGGATTGTGGCAAAGAATTTGAATATCATTAGAGTATTGAACAACAAAACCGAAAGACAGTGGCGCTGGCTGTGTGCGCCGTTGCGGTCTAATTCAAGGGAAGGTCTGCATCATGAAAATTGACGGCAAGCATTACCGCTCGCTCTGGTTCAACACAGAAAAGGATGTGCTGGAGATCATTGATCAGCGATGGCTGCCGCACAAGCTGGTGATCCGGCCTGTCGACACCATGGATGCCTTTTGCACTGCAATCGTGGAAATGAGCGTGCGTGGCGCGCCTTTGATCGGAGCGACCGCCGCCTACGGCATGGCGCTGCAAATGCGGCTGGACCCATCGGATGCGGCAATGGATCAGGCCTGGGAAACGCTGCACGCCACACGACCGACCGCGATCAACCTTCGGTGGGCGTTGGACCGGTGCCGCACGGCTATGCGTCAGCTGGCCCCGTCTGACAGGGCGGTAGCGGCATTGCAACTGGCCCATGACATTGCGGACGAAGATGTCGAGATCAATCGGATGATCGGTGTCCACGGACTTGAACTGATCCGTGACATTGCAGCGAAGAAGCCCGAAGGCGAACCGGTCCGCCTGCTGACCCACTGCAACGCCGGCTGGTTGGCGACGGTCGATTGGGGCACCGCCACCAGCCCGATGTATCACGCCTTTGATGCGGGTATTCCCATCCATGTGTGGGCCGATGAAACCCGGCCGCGCAACCAGGGTGCACTGACATCATGGGAACTGGGCAACCACGGCGTGCCGCACACCTATATTGTCGACAACGCAGGCGGGCACCTGATGCAGCACGGGCAGGTCGACATGGTCATTGTCGGCACCGACCGGACCACCCGCCGCGGCGATGTCTGCAACAAAATCGGAACCTATCTCAAGGCGTTGGCCGCCCATGACAACAATGTGCCTTTCTATGTGGCTCTGCCGTCGCCGACCATTGACTGGACGGTCAGTGACGGCGTTCGCGAAATCCCGATCGAGAAGCGCGATCCGCGCGAAGTTACGCATATCTGGGGCAGGGACGATGCGAACGAGATTTCTTCGGTGCAGGTGACACCTGACGGAACAGAAGGCATGGATTTTGCGTTCGACGTCACACCCGCGCGGCTTGTCACGGGGCTGATCACCGAACGTGGCGTATTCGAAGCTTCAGAGGAAAGTCTGGCAGCGGGGTTCCCCGAGATGCAGCGCGGCGCTGCCTGATCTGGCACGGCACAGAACAGATCAAATAGTTATTTAGCGAAACGCTGGTGCACTTGCAGCCCGCCTAACTATGGCGGGCTAGATGCTTTCGAAGGCGAAATTCAGGCTTTAGAAGAAAATGAATTCATCCACGTGGAACGGATGAAACGCCTGAGCTTTGCCTGTGCTGATGCCATTCGCTTTGGCCTGTTGAGGGGCGGCTTCCTGCGCCCTTGCCGCCCGGATACGTGCCCGCTCAAGCTCTGCCCAAAGAAAAAACAGGCCCTCACGTTTCCCTACCAGGGATTCCGGCACCAAACGCCGCGATTTTTTGACTTTCTGCTCGATTTTTGCCTCCGGGCTTTGCACCCCTTTTGCACATTTCTAACAATGCGGCAAAATTTGGGCAACGAAATTCCCGGAGGACGTGAGGTTATGCGCTGATATACGCCCGGAAAGCCCACTTTCCGTTCATATCCTGCCACCCACATGACGTTTTGACAGTGTATGAACCGAGGCTAGTTTGCCCTGTTCACCATGTTCGTCACGCTTGTTGCCGCGAAGAGCAAGGCAGCCACACAAACGATTGTTGGCCCGGCAGGCGTATCGAATTCCAGGGCAGCGCGTAGCCCCCCAATAACCGATAAGGTGCCGATCACGGCAGCTATCACCGCCATGCTTTCAGGCGTACGGGCCAGAGGCCGGGCTGCTGCCGAAGGGATGATCAGCATTGCGCCGATAAGCAACACGCCAACAACCTTGATGGCAACTGCAACCGTGACAGCCAGCGCCAGTGTCAGAAACAACTGCTCTCGCCTTGGGTCAATACCGCTTGCGTAAGCCAGATCGGTGTTGAGGGTCGCCGTCAGTAATGCCGACCAGCGCCACGAAATCAACAGAACAACCAGCGCCGCACCGCCCCAGATCACAGCCAGATCACCGCGTGATACGGCCAGAATATCGCCAAACAGATAGGCCATCAGGTCTATTCGCACCCCTGACAGAAACGAAACTGCGACCAGACCGAAGGCAAGTGCGGAATGGGCCAGTACCCCCAACAAGGTGTCCATCGTGTATCCGCGCCCGGACAGGAACGTCACAGTCAGCGCCAGTAGAAGCGCAACGGCAGTCGCGCCTGCAAAGATCGACACCTGAAAAGAAAGGGACAAGGCAACCCCCAGAATTGCGGCATGGGCGGTTGCATCGCCGAAATAGGCCATGCGCCGCCAGACCACAAAAGAACCCAAAGGTGCCGCTGCGCACGCTACACCAACCCCGGCCAGCGTGGCGCGCGTCAAAAAATCATCCAGCATTACTCGGCAGCCTCCTTCGAAGCGTGATCATGACCATGGTCGTGGTCATGGCGATACAGTGCCAGTGCACCACCTGTCCCCGAACCGAACAGGGCCCGGTATTCCGGCGCGGTTGCCACCGTTGCAGGCGTACCTTCGCAACAGACGTGGCCGTTCAGGCATATGACACGGTCCGAGGCGCTCATGACCACGTGTAGATCGTGGCTGATCATCAGTACGGCGCATCCGGTCTCGGCACGGGTGGCTTCGATCTGTTGATAAAACGCTGCAGAACCCGGTTGATCGAGCCCCTGAGTCGCCTCGTCCAGCAACAGCAACTCGGGCTGATTCAGCAAAGCCCGCGCCAGCAGGACGCGCTGGAACTGCCCACCGGACAGTTGCGACATTTGCTGCCCGGAAAGATCGGGAACGCCCGCACGTTTCAACGCTTGTCTGCAGGCCGATCGATCAACGGCGCCCGGAAGACGCATGAACCGTTCCACCGTGATCGGAAGCGTAGGATCGATATGCAGCCGCTGCGGCACATAACCCAGCCTCAGGCCCGGTTTCAGCCGTACACGGCCAGTCGAAGCACGCGTCGCCCCGATCAGGGACCGCAGCAGGCTTGTCTTTCCAGATCCGTTTGGCCCGACTATCGTGACGATCTCACCCGGATTTATCGACAGGTTCACATCGCGCAGCACGGTTTTTGCGCCGTAGCGGATGCTGAGGCCTTCAATGGTTGCCAGACTCATGAATTTTCTTTCCCAACGCAGGTCGGGCACAGGCCTTCTACTTCGATGATGGTTCGTTCGATCCGGAATCCGGATGTCTTGGCAGCTTCTCCCAATGCCCCTTTTTCGGGGGTAGATTGTGCCTCGGCGACTATTTCGCAGTTTCGGCAGATCATGAAGGCAGGGGCGTGCGCTTCGCCGGGATGGGCGCAGGCAACGAACGCGTTCAGTCGTTCGATTTTGTGAACGAATCCATGCTCAACCAGAAAATCCAGCGCACGATACGCGACCGGTGGTTGAGATCCGAAACCCGCCTCGCGCAGCCTTTCAAGGATCGCATAGGCGCCAAGCGCCTTGTGGTCTTCCAGCAGCACTTGCAACACCTTGCGTCGAACGGGTGTAAAGCGAAGGTTCTCTTTCTCGCAACGCGCATCTGCCGACGCAATCGCGTCGGTAACGCAGGCCGAATGGTCATGCTGTTCGAACCCGACGCTGACGGCTTCCTCGCGGTTCTGCAAGTCACTTGTCATGTTATTACATATCGTATAATTGAGCGATTAATGTTATAAAATCACATAGGGAACCCCATGTCCAGAAAGCTTCTTTCCCTGTCCATCAGCGCAACCTTTTTTGGAAGTGTGGCGTGGGCTGATACACCGAATGTCGCAGTTGATATCGCGCCCGTGCATTCACTGGTCGCGCGGGTAATGGATGGTGTCGGCAGCCCGGTTCTGATTGTTCAACCCGGAGCTTCGCCGCACGAATACTCCCTGCGCCCTTCGGACGCCGCTGCACTGCAAGACGCGGACTTGGTGTTTTGGGTCGGAGAAGACCTGACACCCTGGTTGGAAGGGGCAATCGAAACGCTTTCGGAAAACGCAGATGTGACATCCCTGATGGAGGCTGAGGGCACGGTCGAACTGGAGCTTCGCGAGAGCGCGTTGTTCGAGGCGCATGACCATGAAGCACATGCCGACTCGGACAATCACGATCACGATGACCACAATGATCATGAAAACCATGATGAACATGATGACGATCATGCCGAAGAAAAAGACCATGACGACCACGATCATGATGATCATGCTGAACGCGATCATGGGTCACACGACACTCATGTCTGGTTGTCACCCGAGAACGCGGCAATCTGGCTGAACCTGATCGCCGGGAAGCTCTCAGCCGCTGATCCGGACAATGCAAGTGCCTATTTCTCGAACGCTGTGGCGGCACGGGAAGAAATCGAAGCCCTGAAAGCCGAGATCAACGAGATATTGGAACCGGCGCGCGGGAAAGAGTTCATTGTCTTCCATGATGCCTACCAATATTTCGAAGTTGCCTTCGATTTTCCGGCCGCCGGGGCAATTTCGCTTTCTGATGCCTCCGATCCCAGCCCCGCACGGATCGCCGAGATTCAGGGCCGCATTCGTGCGGAGGACATCGACTGTGTCCTGACCGAACCTCAGTTCGACCCCAGACTGGTCCAGACGGTTCTGGACGGGACCGAGGCCAATACCGGCGTCAGCGACCCGATCGGCGCAAATATCGAACCGGGTCCATCGTTTTATCCTCAACTTCTTCGTAATCTGGCAACCACCCTTTCCGATTGCCTTTGACCATCCGGCCTGCATTCCCCAGAAATTGGAATGCAGGCCGAAACCCCGCAAGGAAACCACTCGGTTAATCGGTGGCTTCATCTGAATTCGCCCAATTTCAGCGCAACGCTTTTCGCGCTGCAACTCCTCGGCTACACTTCTCTAATTGATAACGAGTATTTACCGCTGTCCCGGCATTCATTTGTTTGTTGAGAGGAAAAGTCATGAGCAAACGTCCCACAAAATCGCGGAAGTCAAAGTCTGGCGGAAAGTCCAGCTTGCCAAAAGCGCTTGCTGCGGCCCCGCGGCTTGGTAACCGGGTGCTGAACGCTCACAGGGACATGACTGACCTGCGGGACAGAGCATATAAGCCAACATTGCGACAGCTTCGCCTGACGATGGATCCGCCGCATCCCGATCTAAGCCCCATACGGGATCAGGGACGGGAAGGGGCTTGTACCGGGTTTGCCCTGTCCAGTGCGATCACCCTGATGAACCGGCAGCGCCACGCACGGATCGATCCGTCCGCACGGGCCCCGATGGCCAGTGCACGCATGCTGTATGAGATGGCCAAGATCAACGATGAATGGCCCGGGGAAGACTACGAAGGGTCCAGCATCCGTGCGGCCTTGAAAGGGTTCTACCACAACGGCGTCTGCAGCGACGAAACCGCACCGTACCAGGATGGTGACTCCGGCTGGCATCTGACTGTTGAGCACGCCAAGGAGGCCCGAAACCTTGGACTGGGCGCATATTATCGCATGCGCCCAGAAATTATCGACTACCACGCCGCTTTGAATGAGGTTGGCGTCATCTACGTGTCCGCGCGGATTCACCGGGGATGGCGAAATCCGGCGGATGGCGAAATCGAACCCTCATATTTCAGCGAGGGCGGACACGCCTTCATCATCGTCGGCTATAATGAACGCGGGTTCCTGATCCAGAATTCATGGGGCGAGGACTGGGGCGGATTCAATGGCCGTCCGGGAATTGCCCTGTGGAAATATGAAGACTGGTCCGCCACCATTATGGATGCCTGGGTGTTGCGCCTGGCGGTTCCGACGCCGGACGCCTTTGACCTGACAATCAGCAATCCTTCACCGCAATCTCGAACCCTGTTCGGTTCACAGGAAGTCCGCGCGCCCCGGCACGAAGACATCATCGGACACATCATCCATCTCGATGACGGTCAGCTTAGGGAAACCGGGAAATACCCGACACCGATGACGACCATACAGGAGACTGCGGACTTTCTGTCCGACGAAGCCGCAACGGCTGAGCGTGGGTACGAACACCTGTTATTCTATGCGCATGGTGGCCTGAACAACGCCAACGCCTCGGCCAATCGCGTCCGGAAAATGAAGGAAGTGTTCAAGCGCAACGGAATCTACCCCATCCACTTTATGTGGGAGACCGGTTTTTTTGAATCGCTCACAGATGTCGTCTTTTCGTCGCGCAGTAGGGCCGAGGCTCGGGTCGGCGGCCTGTCGGATTTCTTCGATACCGCCCTGGAATCCTTTGCCCGCAAACCGGGAACAGCTGTGTGGCGCGACATGAAATGGGACGCCCGGGAAAGCTTTAGGGCCGGGGGCGGCGGGCGTAAAGCTGTCAAGGCACTTCTAAAGGGCAACGCGCAGCGGTCCAAACCCCTTCAGATCCATTTTGTGGGTCACAGCGCGGGCTCGATACTTCTGGCGCATATGCTGGATGCCATGGACAAAATGAACCCGCTCAACACCCCGGTTGAATCATGTTCCCTGATGGCTCCGGCCTGCACCGTTGATCTGTTCAAGAAAAGCTATCACCCCAGAATACGCAAAGCCGGAGTTGCCAGCGGTGTCACAAACCTTTGGCAGTATAACCTGATCGATCAGCGCGAACAGGATGACAGTGTCGGGCCCTATCGGAAATCCCTGCTGTATTTCGTGTCCAATGCATTTGAAGACCAAAAGGAAATGCCGATCCTGGGCATGGACAAGTTTGGCAAAAAGGTTCCCGGGAAGAAGGGCTACAAAGTGCACTTTGCCGGGCGTGCATCATCTATAACGGACAGTCACACCCATGGCGGATTCGACAATGATCGCAAGACCATGAACGATATTCTCAAAAATATCCTTGGAAAAAAACCGTCACCGGCGAACGGGTTCCAGCCCAGCGACCTTGTCGGTTACTGACATGCGCTCTGCTTAGAACGCTGACGTCAGTTCAATAAGCGACCGAGGACGGAAACTGGGCCAATGCGGTGGCACCTGAACTGTGTTGTTTCACCGGTCCAGGCAGGCATCCGGAGAACCGCTGTTCCCGGACCTTTTCCGGAGTGTTGTTGTACATTGTCCGAAAGGACCGACCCAGGGACGTGATCGACGAAAACCCGGTCGCGGCAGATATTTCTCGCAATGACATGTCCGTATTGCGCAGCAGGCTGTTTGCACGCTCCAGCCTCAGCGCCCTGTAAGTGCATAGCAGCTTGGTTCCTGTTTTGCTCAGAAACCTTCGCTGAAGCTGCCGGGTCGACGTACCCAGTACGGTCGAGATATCAGGGATTTTCAGCGGCTCTTCAATGTGGGTCAGCATAGTGTCCACGGCCTGCCTGACCAGTGGGTCTGCGCCCGACCGTTGTATAAGCCTGATGGCCAGTTGGCTTTGGTATTGTGGTCCCGACTCGGTCAGACCGATATAGTCGCGCAGGGATTCCGCAATGTAGGCCCCGTGATCAAGCGACACGAATTCCGACATCAGCCGCAGTGAACTGAGCCGGGTCGAAGCACTGTGCATGCGACCTGTCGAAGCAAGATGTGTATCGGTTCCGCATTGCCGCAACCCGTTTTCCTGCGCTGCGGCGACAAAGTTTGAATGGACAGCGGCGTCTGTCTTGTCGGCCCGTCCCATCTGCGCCAGCAGCAGAACGGCGCCACCGACCAGAATTGTTCTTGGTGCCAGGCTAAACACCTGCGAGGTCCAGTTGCGCTCGCGCGAGGAGAGTTTCCAGTTTTTGTGAATATCCCCCCAGAAAATCGCGGTCCGTCCGGCCCAGTACAAGGGTGTTCCCGCGCTTTCGACGGCGACACGCCGGATGTTTACTTTATAGGAATGCCCCTCGATCAGATCGTTCAACGCGTCGTAGAATTCGACGATCATATCGGTGGATGGCAGTGCACCCGTTTCCTTTACGAAAACGTCAACTTCATGAACCTTCAGAGCCTTGAGCGCGGCCGGCTCAGCCAACTCGCTGCTGGCGTTTTTGGGGATATAGTGCTTCATCTCAATAACAGTGACCTGCTTTCAATTTGTGCACCGGAGTGTGGCTGCGGACGAGGCTGAACGGTGCCCCCGCCATTTTGCTGGCGGGGTTTTATCTTTCACTCAGCGGCTTCTTCGTATTCTGACATTGGAGGGCATGTGCAGATGAGGTTTCTGTC
>NZ_JBQFLX010000020.1:0-88630 GCF_056531525.1 Ruegeria sp. N11 | reverse complement strand
TGGCCGTGCTTCTCTTACTCCCCTGCCCTCCTGAAAGTCTGGAAGGCATGAAGGAGGAACTTCGATCCTGGCCGCGCGCCGACAAGTTGAAATACATGACGCTGGAGGCGCTCAAGCTACATGTTCAGGCGGCTTACGACCTTTGGAGCCGGATCGAAGAGCATGTCGCAAAACCCGGTGAAATTTCGGGTGAACCCGAAGCTTGTTTCGGGTGCCATATACAAGACCAAATTGAAGAAACAATTCTGTCCTGTAACGCCGATGGCGAGAGTTCAATGTCCTCGGCAAAAGCCTCGGAACCAGATTGTTCCGGCTCCGGGCCTGACGGCCCTCCGCATTGCTTAGAAAGCAATCATCCGACAGATACGGCATCGCGCAAGGCCCAAAAACTACCGCGGGTGAATAACCGCATCCTATATGAACTGGCCTCACCCGAGCTGCGCATGCATATCGATATCGCGGGTGGCGGAGATCAGAATTCCAGCCCGTCGCTCTACGCGATTGAGACCGGCGTTTGGTCGCGATTGTCGGAGATCGGCGCCAATGCCTCGGCTTGGCGTACGGCGATTGACCGATTGACCGTGATGGGTGCAATCCTGGCCGGGTTGATCACAGACGCGAGGCTGAGCGATCCACGGTTGCCGCCAGTGGTTAATCCGGGCGGATATCTGCGCGGTATGGTGCACGCAGATGAGCGCGGTGAACTGAACCTGATTTCCAGTTTCATGGGGCTTTTGGCGCGTAGAGCCCGAGAGGAGGAAGACGGGCTTCCGCAAGATCACTGCAGCGGGTTTTAGCCGTGCCGGGTTATGAGCCGCCAGCTTCTCCAATTCATGTGTCTCATCGGCAGGTTTTCGCTCCGTTTCCGCCTCCAGAACAGAACTGTATTCAAATGCATGATTGGCTACGGGAATTCCCGAGTGGTTTGTTCAGCTTTAGGTTGCTAAGCGGCCTCGACGGCAACGCGGAACAGAAAGACGATCTATGAAAATCGCGGACATTGGCAATTCTGAACTGGATTTCAGGCAGACCGGGGAGGCGCGCCTTCAGGAAATTTGTTCGAGGTTCGGACTGGAGAATGCGTCCTACGCCCATATCGACAAGCATCACAACGTTGTCCACGGCTGCACCACGTTCCCGGCCGAATGGGTCAGGCACTACGTCGACAACGACATGGTCCTGGTCGATCCCCTCATCCGGTTTGGCGCCGCAATGATCGCACCAATTGATTGGGCTGTGTTTGATGATCAGCGTGAACACGCACCGCTATTCGATGCAGCGAGAAAATTTGGTGTGGGTCAGCACGGACTATCCATTCCGGTTATCAATCCGTTTGGGGAGCGTGGTGTCTTTACGGTTACCTCCAACCTGCGCCGATCCGACTGGGACGCCTTGGTCGGGAGTATGCTCCCTGCCCTTCGCCACGAAGCGCAGGTCCTGCATCTACTCGCGCTCGATGTGATTGATACAGTTTTCAACTTTCCTACGGATGCGTTGTCCGATCAGGAGATGGATGTTCTGAAGATGCTCGCATCAGGATTGATCCCATCCGTAGTTGCTGGCCAGACGGGGCTCTCCTCCAGGATGGTGCATGCTTTGACGTCTTCGATCGTCACAAAACTCAAGTGCCGGACAACGGAACAAGCAGTGGCGAGAGCTGTCAGCACAGGTATTCTTAAATGGACCGATTTCTTTGCCGACCCGGTCGCCGAACTTGCGGATGTTGAAGGACAGACCCTTTGCGGCGGGATCGTGCGTTGGTCTGGAAGATCACACGAGTTGATCACCTTTGAAGATGGTCGAACGGTGCGGAACTTGGATAGCTTTCAGGCGGTTCAGGTCCAGGAAATTGCCAAAGACTTCAATCTGGATGCTGAAAGGATCCTCGAAGAACTTGGACCCAACCGGGATCAATGCGTGTGGATCAGGCATCTCTGAGTTCGGCCCACGTGCACCGCTTGATTTGCAAAATTGTGAGCAGGGGCAAGTTTCACATAATTTCACTTATGCTTCCGCAATCTGTAGCCGCAAAGCTCAAATGTCACCCATGAGCAATTCAGGAATGTCACTCTCGCCTGCGATGAGGACAGGCAGAGAGTTCGGGCATGGGGTGGGTAATGATGAGCGAGCCGGATTTGAGCCGCATTGTAGTCTTTCCGCAAACTGAGTTGGCCAGATTCGATCCTTTCCGGGCGTTGCAATTAGGTGTCGTTTATTTTTTCTTTGGCGATAGGCTCGTTGAGCA
The DNA here is from genome assembly GCF_056531525.1 of Ruegeria sp. N11. Lineage (NCBI taxonomy): Bacteria > Pseudomonadati > Pseudomonadota > Alphaproteobacteria > Rhodobacterales > Roseobacteraceae > Ruegeria > Ruegeria sp. N11. Next base: position 86,385 of record NZ_JBQFLX010000020.1, on the reverse strand, counting down.
ACGCCGTTAGCAGGGGGCATGAGGCCGTACCCTCGGTGCAGGTCTGCACAAGTTCTGCCAGTGCTTGCTCCAACCGTTGGAGGGCGGCGATTTTTGACCTGACGTTGTCGAGATGTCTTGTTGCGACGTCTTCGACGTCACGACAAGCTTGCTCGGGCGCTTTGGACAATTCGCGAAGTGCGCATGCACCCTGAATGGTAAAGCCAAGATCGCGGCAGCGTTTGATGAATCTGAGCTCGGAGATTTCCCGTTCCGTGTATGCGCGGCGTCCCGAGGCGGTTCGACCGGCTTTCTCGACTATGCCTTCCCGTTCGTAGTAGCGGATCGTCTCGACCGACAGACCGGTCAATCTCGCCGCTTCGCCAATCGCAATCATGTGATGACCTTTCCCTTGAACCTGTAGCTACTACAGGGTGCATGTTGTCGGTCATGATGTCGAATTTCACATACCGCGCGAAGCAAAAATCGAGGAAGTCGAACCGGCTTCCGCTCGAGTTCGTCAAAGCCGGAGAAAGCTGACCATGAGCAAGTTTGTTGGCGCAAGCTTTCTTGGATCGTTTACCGCACTTGGCGTTGCGACCTGCTGCATCTTGCCGATGGCCTTGATTTTGCTTGGCTTGGGAGGGAGCTGGCTGGCCGTATTCGGCAAGATCGCCGCCGCGAGTTATTACGTGCTCGGCGGTTCGACGGCCCTGCTGTTTCTCTCTGGCATCGTCGCGTATCGCCGTGGTTCGCTCGACCGCTTCAAATGGTGGCTGACAGGCAGTTTTGCGTTGACGGCCATCGCTTGGGTTATCGTGCTCAACGAAATCCGAATAAATGATTTCCTGATAACCTTGATGTGACGCCATGAGTGAAAAGCACCCGAACCTTGTCAGCACGATCATCTGCCCGGAATGTGGACATTCAAGGCCTGAAACGATGCCAACAGACGCGTGCCAGTGGTTCTACGAATGCACATCTTGCGGAAAAGTCCTGAAGCCACTTCCCGGCGATTGCTGCGTCTACTGTTCCTACGGATCGGCCCCATGCCCGCCAATTCAGGCGGGCGACAAATGCTGCGGTTGATACGGCGACCGGGATGTCGGTTTTGTCCGCAAAGCCGGTCATCAGGCTTTGCGGACGCAGGTATTTTTTCACCGTAGGCTGGAACTTGCCCGGTAGGACAAGGCAGGCGTGAAGTCACGGATCAACTGGTTTGCCGTGAAGAATGTCACGTAAACCAGGCAGCAGAAGCGAGCGCCGTGTTTGTCAGGATCTTGCCAGCGCCATCGGGAAATTATGCGGCCGGGTAGCTGGCGAACACCTCTGTGGTTCCATCCTTGCGGATCAGAAAGACGTCGAAGGCTTCGCGTTCACTTTCCGGCCCCATGCCCGGTGAGCCGAAAGGCATTCCCGGAACCGACAGTCCGACAGCATTCGGGCGTTCGCCCAGCAGGCGCCGAATGTCAGCGGATGGGACGTGTCCTTCGATCATGTAGCCCTCCACGCGACCCGTGTGGCATGACATCATGCCCTCCGGAATCCCATTGGCGGTTTTGTAAGCGTTCAAGGCCTCCCAAGCACTGTTTTCCACGCCTACTTCAAAACCTTCCGCCCGCATGATTTTGATCCACGATCCGCAGCACCCACAATTCGGATCCTTCAGGACATGGATTGAGGGACCGGTTTTCGCGAAGGCGGGAAGCGCCGCGCTGCACGCAATTGCCGCGGCTCCTTGCATCAAGCGGCGGCGGCTCAGGTTATTCATTGTCATGTTCCCTCTTGGGTAAACTTGTCTTAAACCGATATAAAATCGCACCGGTAGGATAAAAGCTGGACCGCATTTACAGGGCCGACTTGTCCGTCACCCTCCGACACTCATCAGATATGGCTTTCTGGGCGACGCAGGGATTTCTCACAATGATCTGGCGCAAACTCTGCTCGGAAGCGGAACCCTCGCTCTCCTTTTTTCGCTGCACCTGCCGTTCTGGGTCCTGCTTGGCAATAACCCGGTTCGCAAGCAACGCCGCTACCCTCCGTTCAAGGCCGGAATTGCGCCTATTTCTCACTGCTGCGTTCTATGGCGCCCACGATCGAACAGTTCTGAATTCCACCACGCCCCGGACACGCCGCGATCAGCTCGTCCAGATTGTTCCTCAACCGTGCAAGCCCTTCGATCCGTTCCTGAATTTCGTCCCGCTTTTTGCGCGCTCTGGCCTGCATCGCGACGCACTCGGTATTTGGTGCCGTGCGCAACTCCAAAATTTCCGCGATTTCTGCCAGCGAAAATCCGAGCTTCTTAGCGCCGGATATGAATTTCAGCCGCCAAAGCGTGTCACCACCATAGTCCCGCGCGCCGCCGTCAATTGGGCGCGGCGGCTGAGTGACAAGGCCCTTCTTTTCATAAAATCTGATCGTCTCGACGCCTATCCCGGTCTCGCGCGCGGCCTGGCCGATCTTGAGTGGTTGCATCGCAGTCTCCCTCCGTCACCGTCATCTTGACACCGTATCATGATACGGAGGTTAAAACATTGAGGTCTTGGTAGTTGCGAGGATGTCAAATGCGGACCTTCCTGAAACGGTGGCTGCTGCCGATATTCGGCTCCGCCCTGGCGCTCTATCTGGTGTTTGCGCTCTACGGCAGCCTCGATTTTGCGCTGTTTCTGCAGGGCCTGCGCGGAGCCAACATGTTCTGGATCGCGATTCTTGCCGCCACCATCCTGCTGGAGCAGCTGATGAGCGGCTGGAAGTGGCGGCAGATCCTGTTCGACGTGAAACCCGTCGGCACCCTGCGGCTGACGGGGGCGCTACTGGCAGGTTATGGCGCAAATGTCCTTGTCCCGCTCGGCATCAGCCCGCTGGTCCGGGCCTGGCTGGTTGCCCGGCTCGACCGCTTGAAGATGGCGACCGTGCTTGCAACCGCGATCATCGCCCGGTTCCTCGACGGCGTCGTTTTCGCCCTTTTTGCCGGAGCGGTGGCCGCCGCCGGCCAGATTCCACAGATCGAGGGTGACCTGCGGCTGGGATTGAGCGTTGCGGGCCTGTTGAACCTGATGCTTTTCGGCAGCCTGCTTTGGGTTCTGTTCCGGTTCCGCGCGTCACTTCTGAGCGAGGACCCTCTGGTCTGCCGACTCTTCGACTGGGCTGCCGCCCGCATCGGGGCCGATGGCGCGTATCTGCGCACCGCGCTCGGTGAAGGGATCGTCTGGCCACAGGCACGGGCCCGCCGCGTCGCCGCCATTGCCGCAGCCATTGCGGGTAAGCTGGTGGCGACAACCCATTTCCTGTGGGCCGGGCTGGCGGTTGGCGTGGTGCTGAGCGCGTGGGATTACCTGTTCCTGATGGTGTTTGCCGGGTTCGCCATGGTTCTGGGTCGTTTCGTGCGCATCCCGGCGAGCTTTGTCTTTGGGGCGGGGTTCGCGCTCAAGGTGCTTGGCGTTCCGGACGAAACCGCCCTTCTGATGATCCTGTTCAACTATGTGCTGACGATCCTTCTGGTGGTCGGGATCGGCCTGACGGTGTTGTGGCAGAGCGGCATCGACATCCGCCGCGCCCGGGCGGAGGCAGAGGCGGCGAATGGCAAGGCGTAATCCCGAAGACACGAGATTTTGGCGCATCGCCGGTGCTGGTGCGGTGTTTCAGGGCGGGTCGGCGGCGGTGGACAGCGCGACGGTGGTGGCCAGTCTGGTGCATATGCTGACCGGTAGCGCGCTGGCCGTGGGCTATGCCAGCACGGTCCTGCGTCTTGGCTGGCTGCTGCCCCAGTTCGCGGTGGGCTACCTCGCCGAGCGCACCGATCGGCGGATGCCGTTCTACGCCCTTGGTGCCTATGGGCGGGCGATCACGGTCGCGATGATCGGTATTCTTCTGTGGTGGGGGGCCGACTGGCCTCAGGTCGATTGGCCTCCGGTTCCGCTGGCGCTCGGGATGCTGGGATTGTGGACGGTCTATGCCTTTGTCAGCGGCGTGGTCGCGGTGCCCTACAACGACATCGTCGGCCGGGCGATCCCGTCCGAGCGCCGCAGCCGGATGTTGGCCTGGCGCTTTTTCGGCGGCGGTGTTCTGGCGGTTCTGGTGGCGGGCTTTCTGCGACACGCGCTCGACGTGATGCCGCCGCTCAGGGCCTATGCGCTGATCTTCTGGCTCGGCGCGGTGCTGATGATCGTCTCTGCGACGCTTTTTGTCTCCGCGGGTGAGCCCGCTACCGCTGCAAGGGCGCCACGGGACCGTCCTGCCAATCTGTCTGGATTTCTGCGCGAAGGTTTCTCGACGCTGCGGCAGGACCACCGGTTCCGGCTGTTCCTGATCTTCCAATGGCTTGGTGCAGCGACGCTGATGGCGTTGCCGTTCTATGTCGTTGCCGCCAGCCGCAGCGGCCTCGGGGCGGCGGATGTCGGAACGCTGTTGGCGGCGCAGACTGTCGGCGCGCTGGCCTCGAATCCGCTCTGGGGCCACATCGGAGACCAGGCGGGCAAATTGCGCCTGCTGGGGATAGTGGCACTGGTGCGTCTCGGACCTCCGGTGCTGGTTTTGCTGCTTGTGGTCACGGGTTCGGGGCTGACCGGTTTCGCGGTGCTGTTCTTCCTGATCGGCGCGATGATGAACGGGGTGACCATCGGCTATCTCGGCTATTTGCTGGAGATCTCGCCCGACGACCGCCGCCCGGCCTATTCCGCGTGGTTCAACAGCTTTGCGGCCCCGGCGGCGCTGGCGCCGCTTGTGGGCGGTGTGGTGGTCAGCATGATCGCCATCGAAGCCGTGTTCATCGCTGCGATCCTGGCCGCGCTGGGACAGGTCGCGATCGCCGCGCGGCTGACACGGGGTTGAAATAGCACCTTGTTCAGGACCAAAGCGTTTCCTCTCAACCCGCAATTCAGATGCGATCCTGTCAAAAGGCAAGATGGCATGTCTAAACATGGGCGAAGCAGAAAACGTTGAGCGCAGCGATTAGAATTGTTCCGTTCAGAACATGACGGCGAGGTCTCTTCTCGAAAACTCCAGAAAGCGGGGTACATGTCGAATTCCGCCACATAGCATCGCGGCGCTGATCGAGGGATATTCGAGGACTGACAAACGAACTTGGTGAGGCACGCGCCTCTGAACAAAGTTCACCGCGCCGTCACCCAATTTTGACCCGTGTGTCGGTGACGAACTCGTAAGGGGGCAGATCGAGGTTGCGGGGCGCGGGGCCTTTCCGAATTCTGCCAGACGTGTCGTAATGTGAACCGTGACACGGACAGAACCAACCGTCCCAGTCTCCGGTGGGTTCGCTGCCGCCCTGCCCGAGTGGTATGCATCCCAGATGGGTGCAAACGCCAATAACTACCAGCCATTCCGGTCGCTGTACGCGCTCGGCGTCAGGTTGCGGGTCGATCATTGGTGCATCGTCTTCTGCTATCGCCAGCGCGATCCGCTCTTTAGTCCGGTGGTCGATAAAGATCGGCTTGCCTTTCCATTTAACAGTGATCCTCGTTCCTGGTCCGACACCTTCAAGATCTATGTCGACAACGGCTTGGGCGGAGATGTCTGCACTGGGGTTCATGCTGTTAACAAGTGGCCAGACCGCCGCGCCCGTGGCCACGATGGCGGCACCGCCGGTGACGAAGTATAAGAAATCGCGCCGAGTTTCAGGCTCTGAAGGTGCCTGTCTTTCAGAAAATTCAGACATATTGTTCCTCCTGTGCGTCAGGACGGGTTCATCGAATTATAGGACTCGGACGAGGTGGATCAGTCGCCTTGGTCCTCTTCTTCACCGCGATGCCCCATTCCCTATTCATCAGAGTGATCTTCGTCGGTGTCACCGTGCAATGCCTTTACAGTTAGTGCACCGGCCGTCAGGTGCAGTTCAGTTGCTGCTCTCCGAATTGGATTTGCTAACATGGCAATTTCCCTTCCTTATTGGGTTACAAATTTGTTCTGATCAGTTGGCCGTTGCTGCTCCTTGTTGCGCAGTGTTCTTGCCGCAAAGCCGCCAGCCATACAGGGCGCCGTTCTCAGTGTTTGCCGTGGCCGCGATGCATTAAGAAATGCATGCCCACGCAGACCAGCAAGAACAGCAACGGAGAACTGAGCAAAGGATAGAGTGTCTCGCGGTATTCCCAGCCCAGAACAGCGGCGCCCAACGCGATCGCAATGACAACCGGGAGCCAATTACGCTTGGCACCGTTGGCCGTCTGATCTTCGGTTTTGGGCGCTTCGGCCGTTACGTCAGAGCTGACCCTTTCGGTCGTCTCCTGTGTGGCGCGGGTTTCGTCGAAATTTGATTGGGTCATAGCTGATTTGTCTCCTTTTCGATGATCCATTGTTTGAGAAAGATGCGCTCATAGACGAAGACCAAGCCGATGCCAGCAACGGCATATACTACGATCATCGGGTCGGAGCGCAGCTTGAGTATTGTGAACGCGGTCAGGACTACGCAGTCCAGCGCCAGGGCGGTCAGCAAGACCCATCCACGGGCTTTGATCTGACCGCGCAAGCGTCGCCAGACACCCCAATGCACCGCCATGTCCATCACCAGGTAAAAGAACGCCCCCAACGAGGCGATGCGAGACAGGTCGAACAACACCGCAAGCAGGCCCGCAATCACGACCGTGTAGATCAGCGTGTGAGACTGGATGCTGCCCGTCATGCCGAAATGGCTGTGCGGGATCATCTTCATGTCGGTCAGCATCGCCAGCATCCGGGACACAGCGAAAACGCTGGCGATCAGCCCCGAGGCCGTCGCCACCATCGCCAGCGCCACGGTCAGGTAGAACCCGCCCTGCCCCAGCACCGGCCTGGCAGCCTCGGCCAGGGCATAGTCCTGCGCCGCGCGGATTTGCTCGGGCGGCAGGCTGACACCGACGGCAAGGGCGACCAGCAGGTAGACCACCGCGCAGATCGCGATCGAGATCATGATGGTGCGCCCGACATTGCGGTGCGGGTCGACGATCTCGGCCCCGCTGTTGGTGATGGTGGTAAAGCCCTTGAAGGCGAGGATCGACAGGGCTACCGAGGCGACGAACCCCAGCGGCGCGGCCGGTTCCGAGCCCTGAACCTGCCAGGTTCCGCCCGCAGCCCAAAGTGCGGCGATGCCGAATATTGCGATCCCGCCTATCTTGAGCGCCGACATGATGATCGACCACAACCCCACCGACCGGTTGCCCGACCGGTTCACCGCATAGGCAAAGACGATCAGCGCAACAGCGACCAAAGACACCAGCGGTCCGCTCTCGATGTTGAACGGGCGGAGCGCATAGGTCGCGAAAGTACGCGCGACGAGGCTTTCGTTGATCACCATCGACAGTGCCATCAGCAGCGAGGCCGCCGCCGCAACCGCCCCGGGCCCATATGCCTTGGTCAGGATCATGGCGATGCCGCCTGATGAGGGCCAGGCGTTGGACATGGCGATATAGGTATAGGCGCTGAAAACCGTCACCACGGCCCCGACCACGAAGGACAGCGGAAACCATGGCCCCGCCAGCCCGGCGATCTGTCCGGTAAGTGCAAAGATCCCAGCGCCAATCATCACGCCGGTCCCCATGGCGACGGCTCCGGTCAGCGAGATTGATCCGGGCTTCAGCGCGCCACTGGCGCCGTGGGTACTATGCTCGTGCGTGCTCAAATCTTCGCCCCCCGCAATCGCAGCGCATTCAACACCACTGAAATCGATGAAGCACTCATAGCGAAGGCCGCAAACATCGGGCTGATCAGGATGCCGAAAAGCGGGAACAGAAGACCCGCCGCCACCGGAACGCCCGAGGCGTTGTAGATCAGGGCAAAGAATAGGTTTTGCCGGATATTGCGCATGGTAGCGCGGGCCAGCCTACGGGCGCGCACGATGCCATCAAGGCTTCCGTTGACCAGCGTGAAGCCTGCACTTTCGATCGCCACGTCGGCACCGGTCCCCATGGCGATGCCCACATCGGACTGCGCTAACGCGGGTGCGTCGTTCACTCCGTCACCCGCCATGGCGACCTTTGCGCCTTTCTCCTGCAGTTCGCGAATTATGCGGGCCTTGTCCTCGGGCAGTACGTCGGCTCGAATCTCATCGATACCCAGACGTTCGGCCACCGCCTTTGCAGTGCGTTCGTTGTCGCCAGTCGCCATGATGATCCGGAAACCCAGTTCGTGCAGCGCCTTGAGTGCGGCTGGTGTTGTTTCCTTGACCGGGTCGGCGACGCAGACCAACCCCGCCACTGAACCATCAAGCATCACGAACATCACCGTTTCGCCGTCATCCCGACGCGCATTGGCCTTGGCCGTCAGTTCGGCCGCCTCGAGTCCGAGATCGGTGACCAGTTTCAGATTGCCGAGCGCGACGGGGCGGCCATCCACCGTGCCTTTCACGCCTTTACCAGTCACCGCCTCGAAGTCACTGGCGTCGGACAGGGCTACGCCACGTTCCTCGGCTCCTGTGACGATTGCCTCAGCTAACGGGTGCTCCGAGCCCTTCTCCAGCGTTGCGGCCAGCCGCAGCACCTCGACCTCGTCATGGCCAGGTTCGGGTAATACAGCCACAAGCTTTGGCTTGCCCATGGTCAGCGTGCCAGTTTTGTCGACGATCAAAGTATCGATCTTCTCGAACCGCTCCAGCGCTTCGGCATTTTTGATCAGCACTCCGGCCTGCGCCCCGCGCCCCGTGGCCGTCATGATCGACATCGGAGTGGCCAGGCCAAGCGCGCACGGGCAAGCTATGATCAGTACCGACACCGCTGCGATCAAGGCGTAGGAGAGCGCCGGAGCCGGTCCCCAAATTGCCCATGCAATAAAGGCCAGCGCAGCTATACTTATGACCGCCGGTACAAACCAGCCCGCCACTTTGTCAGCGTATTTCTGAATTGGTGCGCGCGAGCGTTGCGCGTTGGCCACCATTTCGACAATCTGGGACAGCATTGTGTCAGAGCCCACTCGGGTTGCTTCGATCACAAGGCTACCGGTGCCGTTGATTGTGGCCCCTGTGACCGGCTCGCCTTGTACCTTTTCGACCGGAACCGGTTCGCCAGAGATCATGCTTTCGTCAACAGATGAGCGCCCTTCGAGTACAATGCCGTCTACTGGCACCTTGTCGCCGGGGCGTACGCGAAGGCGGTCACCTACCTGTACTTCTTCAAGCGGAATTTCCTCTTCACTGCTGTCAGGGCGGATAATGCGGGCGGTCTTTGCGGCCATGTCCAGCAAAGCGCGGATTGCCTTTCCTGTGCCTTCGCGTGCCCGCAGTTCCATCACCTGCCCGAGCAGAACAAGTGTAACGATAACTGCGGCCGCTTCGAAATAGACCCCAACATGGCCTTCTGAATCTCGAAAACCGTCCGGAAATATGTGGGGCATCAATACGGCGACAACGCTGAACAGCCACGCGGCCGAAACCCCCATGGCAATCAACGAGAACATGTTCAGGTTCATGGTGCGAAACGAATTCCACCCTCGTTCCAGAAATGGCCAACCGCACCAAAGAACAACCGGAGTGCCAAGTATCAGTTCAATCCATAGGGTTGTTCGCTCACCAAAAATCTCTCGCACACCAGACAGCCCAACGTAGGGGCCCATCGTGAAAACCAAAAGTGGAAGCGTCAGAATCGCACCTACCCATAGGCGCCGAGTGAAATCCACCAGTTCCGGGTTCGGCCCCTCGTCCACCATCGCCGCGCTTTCCAGCTCCAACCCCATGCCGCAGAGTGGACAGGACCCGGGATGGGTTTGCCGCACCTGCGGATGCATCGGGCAGGTATATACGGGTCCGTCATAGCCTGTCGGAACGATGTCATATTCACCGTTCTCGTCCGTCGCGCCATGATGCGCGGAATGGTGGTGATGCGCATGCGCATCCACCTCGCCCTCGGGCACAAGGTGCATCCCGCATTTGGGACAGTCGCCGGGCCCAGATTGACGCACGTCAGAATGCATGGGGCAGACGTAAGCGACCTCGGTCGGGCCGTTCGCGTGGATTCTGATGTCGTGGTCTTCTGTCATGTTCTGCTCCCTGGTTTAAGCTTTGGTCGTAGAGCCGTTTAATTACGCAATGCCGGGCACAGTCCTTCAGGGCAGAACAACCATCTGGTGGCCCTCACCCAGTATCGGCATTTCGGTAATAGCCGTCAGGCTGACTTGATCGACGATCCAGACCTTCGGTTCGGTTCGGCTTGATACCATCACTTTGCCTGAGTTCGGTATGGTCGTCAGGTGATAAGGTGCCGGTGACAGGTTGGTCGAGCGCTGTTTGCCCGTAGCAAGATCAATCGACAACAACCGGTCGGTGCCTTTGGCGGCCACGAACAGTACGCCCTCGCGGTCGGACAGGCCGATCCCGTGCAACTCGCCTCCAATGTCATAGGTTTCGGTGACAGAACCGCTGGCAAGATCTACGCGGAAGGCCTTGCCACCATCACTGTCGGCTACGAAGGCGGCGCTGCCGGTGGCGTTAAGTACAAGATGCTCAGGGCCTTCGCCGACGGGCATGTTGCGTACGACGAAGCCTTTGACGACATCCACTTCGCTAAGTGTACCATTGCCGGTATTGGTGACATAGACCCTGTCGCCGTCAGGCGCGAATACCGCATAGTTGGGCATTGGCCCGGTTGCTACGAAACCAAGGAAGCTGAGCTTATCGAGATCGACGATCGAAATACCGTCACCGCCCGGATGGGTCGCCACCGCGAACCGCCCGTCGGGCGACACCGCAGTGTGATGCACCGCACCTGGAACCTCGATCTGGCGGACGACCTCGCGTGTTTCCGCATCAAGGATCGTCAGCAGGCTCCGCCCCTTGTCTTTGGGCAACGCAGTGACATCGCGCTTGGCGTGGTGCGCAGCGTGTTCATCCTTGGACATACCTTCGGGTTTTGGTGGCGTTGTGGCCTCGGTTTCTGCGTAGCTGCCCGCGACCAGGTACTTAAAGCCGGGCGCGCCGGCCAGCCCATGGACCGCCACGAGCCTCGGCAGCCGCTCGACGGTCTTGCCGGTTTCGGAGTCGATCACCAGAACCGAGTCCGCGCTGCCTTCGGGAATGAACACGGTTGCCGCCAGCGTGAGCGAAGGCGCAGTCAAAGCTGCGACGGACAGGCCTGCGGCCAGATTGAACAGGGTCATTTAGGTTTCCTTTCGTCAACTGAAACGCGCGCATTGGCGGGCACGTGCAGAAAAATCCGGTAGATGACGGCCATCAGGAAGGGCGTCAAAAGCAGGGTCAGAGCGATGGCCTTCATGGCTTTGTCCTTTCAATCAGTTGAGTTTTGTGCGAGCCGCAAAGACATTGAACAGTCCGCCGAACAGCAACGCGGCGTACCAGCCGTAGAGAAACGCCCATAACAGTCCCAACAGGAATGAGGGCAGGCTGAGCCAAGTCATTCCGGGCATCAGGCCGATCCAAGCCCGGTACATGGCAAAACTTGGAAAGATCAGGTCAAAGGCCACGCACAGCAGGTAGGTTGCGGCCAGAAACAGGCTGAGCGCCCAGCCAAGGGTTGTCACCGGAACACCGGGATGATGTTCTTGTGTCCCCATCACACAGGGGCCACAGGTCAGGCGCAACAGTGCGAATAGCACCACGCCCGTGACGAAAAAGTACAGAATGGTAAGCATGGTAAGTGTCCTGAACTGAGTTGGGCCGCAATCAACGGCTTGGGCAAGACCCCGGAGCGATTCCGGAGCCATTGCCGGTCACGTTCAGGACAGGTTTGGCGGATGTGGTAGTGGTGCGACCGGCAGGCTTGCGCGTGGCCGGAACCGTTCTGGCGCCACGGGCGTAGCAATACGCATCGAGAGCAATTCAGGTGCCGCCATAACTGCCATCGCATAGCAGCCCGGGTGCACTGAGCAGTCTAATTCTTCTGATGGATGAGACGCGGGATACCCACCGCTGTCATCGATCACAAGCTCGGCCTGGGTGGCGGCCTTCGCGATGTCATGCCCGGCATGGGACGGCACAACAGAGATCAGCATCGAAACCACCAACGCACAGATCAACAGGACCTGCAGCCGGCCCATGGCTCGGGCCGTCCGTGTCGCAGTTGATATCCATTGTGCGCGGATCACTTAGGGTTTCCTCCATTCTCCAACAGTTTAGGGCCGCTTGGACCGGTCGCATTGATCTGGCTCAATTCGTGGTCTGAAGAGCCAACAGGCATCTTGCGTTTCCAAGCCAACCAGATAAGTGGCGCCCCCGTCAACAGCCCAAGCCCGATAACCGCAAGGCTGGTGCCGCCTGTCGCGGTTTCGGTAATCTGGCTGCCCAGATGGGCCAGAACGAAACTGGCCGGCAGGAGTCCAGCCAAGGTGGCCAGTGCGAACCGCCAAAATTGAAGTCGGGTCAGACCGGCGGCATAGCTGACCATGTCGAAAGAAACGAAAGGCATCAGGCGGCTGGTGAACACGGTCAACATCAGGGCATTCTGCGATCCAAGCAACCCCAAGTCCAGCTTGTCGCCGAACCACTGGCGCAGCGCGTCGCGCCCCAACCAACGGGCTATCAGGAACGCCAGCAGCGCCCCCAACTCCGCTCCGATAGCAACCAATGCGGTTCCCAGCCCATGCCCATATGCCACCCCGGCAGCGACAGCGATCGGAGCGCTGGGGATTGGGCTGGCAACCACTGCGGCTGTCATGAAGCCGATGATGACAACGGGTCCGAACGGGCCGGCCCAATCCACCCACGCAGTAATGACTTCGCGCGATAGTCCTGCGTCCAACGCGCCAGACAGCCACAACCAGATGGTGGCGATCAGCAACGCGATCAAAACCGCGATGAAAACCAAACGGCTATTGCTGTGCAGGCCCTCCAGCTTTCGTTCCTCCTATGACATAGCCCTCCACCCCTAAACGGGAGTGACGGATTCCGAGGTCACTTAGCGATGTATTTGATCAGCGCTACGATCGCCAGAACGATCAACACTGCGATCAGCAACATCCAGATCATTCCAAACCCCATTCCAGCGCCATAGCCCATCATCGCTTTGTTCCTCAGTGGTTTGTGCCGAGTGCGATGACCCGGCTACACGGTTGCGTTTCAGTTGTTGGTTTCAGAAGCCTTTGTCACAGGTTTCGAGGCCTTCATGCCGTGTTTCGGCGACATCGTCTTTGCGCCTTTCTCGATTTCCCCTGTGGTCACAACGCCATCGCCATTGGCATCAAGATGCTGAAATCGGTCCACCATGGTTTCGCGGATCATCCCGGAATGCAGCGCTTCGAACTCATCAATCGACAGGTTGCCATCTCCATTGACGTCATGCGCCTGCATCCGGGCCTTCAGACCTTCGGCGATCTCAGATTCGCTCGGGCGACCGTCCTCGTCCATGTCCAGAACCGCCAGCCAGTTGCCGCCCATCATCTGGCCATGCATTTTCACCATCATTTGCATCATGCCTGCGTGATCGCCCATCATGCCGCCGGGCGCACCCTGCATCATGCCGCCCTCATGGCCCTGCATCTGCGCGCTGCTGCCATGCTGACCGGCGGCAAGCGCGGGCAGCGCCATCAAAGTCGCGGCAATGGCTCCAGCGGCCAGCGTGAAGGTACGTTTCATGACTTTCACCTCTCGGGTTTTTGTTTCTACACAAAGCATATGGCCGCCCTCGGTCGCGCCACCACCCCCCTGCTCAACCCGGTTTGTATCGTTGTGTCGCAGCCCGCCCAACTGATACAAAGGGATACAAAAAAGCCGGGATTTGTACCGCGCCGGGGCTTATGATTGCGCCATGACTGAAGCACCACATATCTTGATTGTCGACGACCACCGCGAAATCCGTGATGCTGTCAGCCGCTATCTGGAAAAGAATGGGTTGCGCGCCAGTACCGCGCGCGACGCAACCGAGATGGACGCACGACTGGCGGCCGGTCGGATTGATCTTATCGTACTCGACATCATGATGCCGGGCGAAAACGGATTGTCGGTCTGTCGCCGCCTGTCCGCGGCCGGTGGCCCGCCGATCCTGATGCTGACAGCCCTCAGCGATGACACCGACCGTATCGTGGGTTTAGAGATCGGCGCCGATGACTACCTGCCCAAACCATTCAACCCACGTGAATTGCTGGCCCGGATCAAGGCGATCCTGCGGCGTTCCGAAACCACCGTCCCCCCGGCTGGCGATCTGAGCGGCAAACGGATCGCCTTTGGAAGCTGGGTTCTGGATGCCGACAGTCGCACCTTGATATCCGCCGAAGGGGCCGAAGAAAGTCTGACCACCGCCGATGTCCGGCTGCTGGCCGTATTCCTGCAGCGGCCCCGCAAACTCCTGTCGCGAGACGAACTGCTGGATTTGACCGCCGGCCGCAGCCCGCACTTGTTCGACCGTACGATCGACAACCAGGTCAGCCGCTTGCGTCGCAAGATCGAAGCTGACCCAACGCGGCCGAAGCTCATCACCACGATAAGAGGTGGCGGTTATTGCCTGTCGACCGACGTGAGCGAGCTTACGGGATGAAAGCCTTTGCCCAAAGTCTGCGCGGTCAGCTTATCCTTTTGATCATCGCCGCGCTGGCTGCCGCGCAACTGGTCAGCCTGTGGCTGTTCGTCGACGAACGCTCAATGGCAGTGCACATGGCCCTTGGCCTGGAAACCGCCGGACGCGCCGCAAACATCGCGCGGCTGATTGAAGAAGCTCCACCCGAGATGCACGACGCGATCCTGCGGGCGGCAAGTTCTCCACTGGTGCGTTTCAGCCTTACAGATACGCCCGCAGTCGATCACACCGGACATAGCGCTGGTGGGACGGTCGAAAACACAATCCGCAGAATTCTGCCAGGCTATGAAAACCGTCCCATCCGGGTAGAGTTGCATGAGTTCTCTCCCGATATGCTGCCGGTTGAAGGTGTTCCGTCTACAATGGCTGAAATGCACATGGCAATGATGCGTGATCACGTTTCCGCAATTGAAATGCAGCTGTCGATCGCTCTGACGACCGATCAATGGCTCAACGTGGATACCCGGTTCCATAACCCTCCTCTGCAATGGCCTTTGCAGTCCTTCGTCAGCTTCGGTTTCACTGCAACTTTAATTCTTGGAGCAGCCATTTGGTTTCTACTGACACGGCTGACCGGCCCGTTGCGCCGCCTGTCACTGGCTGCAGACCAGTTTGGTCGCGGTGAAGACGTCCAGGAACTGACGGTTTCTGGTCCGACCGAGGTGCGAGATTTGACGCAGGCGTTCAACCATATGCGTGATAGGCTGACTCGCTATGTTGCCGATCGGACCAGACTATTGGGGGCGCTGGGTCACGATTTGCGGTCGCCACTGACGGGATTGCGGGTTCGCGCCGAACTGGTGGAGGAAGAGGAGACCCGTGACCATCTGATCGAGACCATCGAGGAAATGCAGGAGATGGTGGACTCGTCCCTGTCATTTGCCAAGGGCGTGGCCACGCGCGAACCTTCCAGTACCGTCCCAATTGGTGAATTCGTAACCAAAACGACCGAAGACATTGTGCAAGCCGGTGACACGGTTGAAGTATCGGTCGCAGACAATCCGGCCGTCACGCTTCGGCCGATGCTGATGAAGCGAGCTCTGCGCAATATCATTGAAAACGCCTGCCGGTATGGTGCCCGGGCCAACGTCTCAGTCATGCAAGAGGGGAATGAGGCAAAAATATTGATCCAGGATCAGGGGCCCGGCATCCCCGAGCATATGCTCGATGCGGTATTCGACCCATTCGTGCGGCTTGAAACATCCCGCTCGCGAGAGACTGGCGGAACCGGCTTGGGGCTGTCGATCGCACGTACGATCATCCAGTCGCACGGTGGCACGATAGAATTGCTAAACGGGGAAACTGGCGGCTTGTGCGCTAAGGTGGTTCTGCCAGTTTTTGAGGGCCAAACGTAACTTGTGAACACAATCGGCATGCCCCGAAAGCTTATTGGAAGCGTACCGCTTTGGGCCAGTTTCAGGTGTGGGCTCAAACGCAGCGGCGGAGAACACTGAACTGGAAAGACTGACTTTCCCCCCAAGAGGTTTGGTGCAGGTGATGGCGATGCGCGACGAGTTCAAAGTGTTCCTCAAAAAGCACGGCGATATCGCTCGGACTATAGCGGGCGACAGGGAGACCACTGCAAGTCTCCGGCCCATCAAGTGCAAACGTAGCAATGATCACATGGCCGCCAATTTTTACCCCTTTCTTCACGCTTTCCAGATAGGCCGCGCGTTGCGATGTATCCACGAGAAAGTGAAAAACCGCCCTATCATGCCAGACGTCATATCTGCGATCGGGGACCCAAGAAGTTATATCTGCAGAAATCCAAGTGACTGTTTCAGCGGCGCGCCCCAACCTTTCCCGGGCCGTGTCCAACGCGACCTGCGATAGATCGAGAACTGTCACGTCATGGAGCCCCTTCGCAAGCAACGCTCCAGCAAGACGAGATGTACCTCCACCAATGTCGATGACGGATGAAGGCTTAGACACTCTGATCAACTCGATGAGTTCAAGCGATATCTCTGGATCATCCTCGTGCCAACTCAATTGGGTGTCAAACTTCTCGCCATAGACATCGTCCCAGTGCTCTCTTGTGTTAGCTGTCATGTCGTATCGTTTTCCCAAGTCGTCGCCCTGGAGATATCCTCATTTTGACCGCTCCGCGCTGCGTTTTCGACTGAAGCAAAAACCAACAAGGCAACGCCCCAGACAATTCGACGCTGGTCCGTTGAATGGCCGCGTGAAGTCATCTCGGCGACAATGTAGTACACACATTCCAATTGTGAAATGTTTTAGGTGGGATTTGCTTGTCGGTCAGATTTCCACTGGGCTGCGCAAGTAGCTCCAGAATTTTGCGCAGTTTAACTGCAGTGGCGCGGGCCGGAGATACCGAAGCGTTGGCAGTTTGTGTACTGCTTGCCTGGATTGCTCTGTTCAATCAGTATAGCCGGAAGATTTTCTGAGCTTTGGAGCTTCAATCAGTCAACGAATTGCTTAAAGCGCCTTTAACCGACAATGGACTGATAACTTATGAGCAGAGCCACAGATCGTTGAAATACGATTTGGTTCTTGAGTGGCTCCTACTCCATTTCTCTTAGTTCATAGAATTTCCTACAGTCGTTGAAACGGCGAACAATCACATCATTGGTGAATAGCTGCCGCATCAACAGACTCAGTTTTTCATGATCGCGCCGATCGCATACATACCATCATCGCTTTTGACCAACATCAGTGTGACTTCGTCACCTGCGCTGATCTCACCCATCATCTGGGCATTCTCAAGAAGCTGCAAATCCATCGTCATCGCGGGCCACCCGATCTCGGGGATCGGATCATGGCTGACGTTAGCGGTTTCGTCGCCAATTGAGTTCACCAAAGCCTTTGCGTGGACCGCACCTTCCATCTGTTCGGAAGACATGGGCATGTTGGAATGGTCCATGCCGTGGTTCGTTTGCGCGATGCCGGATGTTGTAGACACGGCCAATAGGGCCAAAATTGCAGTCAAAGTTTTCATCAGATGCTCCTGTTTCAAGGTTGTGGGTATTATTCTGCCGGAAGCGCAGGGGGCACTTCCTGGATCGTGTGGGAGATCTCTCGGTTCACGCGATTGAGCGCGAGCCGTTTCCAAATCACGAATATTGCGGGAATGACAAAAAGCGTAAGAAGGGTCGCTGTCACCATGCCCCCAATCATCGGCGCAGCGATCCGCTGCATGATTTCAGAGCCTGTACCGGTGCCGTACATGATGGGTATCAGTGCTGCAAAGATCGTGGCTACAGTCATTACCTTCGGCCGAACCCGAAGAACGGCTCCTTCGAACACCGCGTCTTCGATATCGTCACGTGTCAGCTTTCGCTGTTCCGATTGCGCCAGCCCTCGACGTTTCTCCCAAGCAAGATTGAGGTACAACAACATGACAATCGCTGTTTCCACGGCAACTCCCGCCAGCGCGATGAAGCCCACGAGCACAGCAATTGAGATATCGAAGTTAAGATACCATAAGAACCAAACCCCACCTGCCAATGCGACCGGGAGCGCCGCAAGAATTATCCCGACCTCAATCACCCGATTGAACGCCAAGAAAAGCATGAGCGTGATAATTAGCAGGGTTGCAGGAGCAACGATCGTCAACCTGTCCTGCATTCTCTCTATGTACTCATACTGCCCTGACCAAGTCAGCGAGTAACCTGGAGGCAGGTCGACCTTTTCTGTAACCACCTCTTGTGCTTCGGCCACATAGCCGCCCAGGTCGCGCCCCGCGATGTCGATGAACACGAACCCAGTTCGTCGAGCGTTCTCTGATCGTATCATTCCCGGCCCGTCAACTATTCGAATATCGGCGAGAGCGGACAGTGGCACATGAGCACCCGACGGCGTGACGACAGGAAGATTTTCGAGCCGTTCCGGGCTGTCTCGCCATGCCTGAGGGTACCGAAGGTTTATAGGAAACCTCTCCAGCCCCTCCACAGATTCCGACACTTGCATACCGCCAATTGCGGTCTGCACTACGTCCTGAACTTCTCGAACACTCATCATGTATCGGGAGGCGGCATCTCGTTTGACGTCGATTTCGATGAAACGCCCGCCAACAGGTCGCTCTGCGTAGGCGGAAGCCGTTCCATCAATATCAGCGACCGCACGCTCTACTTCGATCCCTATATCTGTAATGACCTCCAAGTCGGTGCCGGATATTTTGACACCGACAGGAGTACGGATACCTGTCGCAAGCATATCGATGCGGTTCTTGATAGGTTGGATCCAAACATTTGTAACGCCCGGAACCTGAACGATACGATCGAGCTCATTCCGGATTTTCTCCATTGTCATGCCGGGGCGCCATTCTTCTTCCGGCTTGAGTTGGATTGTGGTCTCCACCATCGTTAGAGGTGCTGGATCGGTTGCAGTCTCCGCACGCCCAACTTTACCGTGAACAGTTTCGACTTCTGGCACGGTCGCGATCAGGCGGTTGGTCTGCTGCAGTACCTCACGGGCTTTTCCCGTCGAGATCCCGGGGTAGAAGCTCGGCATGTAGAGAAAATCACCTTCGTTCAACTCGGGCATGAATTCAGAGCCAATTCTCTGGTACGGGTACCACATGGACGTCACCAGAACGCCGGCCAACAGTGTTGTTGCCCATGGCCAGGCAATTGCCGCGTCCAGAAATGGGCGGTACACGAACACAACCAAGCGATTTAGCGGATTTTTTCGCTCCGGTAGAATACGCCCCCTTACAAAGTAACCCATCAAGACCGGAACCAGCGTTATCGAAAGGATGGCGGCTGCAGCCATGGCGTAGGTTTTGGTATAAGCGAGTGGCGAGAAGAGCCTACCTTCCTGATTTTCCAGAACGAAAACAGGCAAAAAACTAACCGTGATAATCGCCAGAGAATAAAAAAGGGCTGGTCCCACCTCAGAAGCGCACTCTTGCACAATCCGCCATCGGTTCTCTGCTGTGAGCTTTTCTTTTTCCAACCGCCTGTGCATCGCCTCGATCATCACAATCGATGCGTCGACCATCGCACCAATAGCGATGGCTATGCCGCCGAGCGACATGATGTTTGCGTTTACTCCTTGCGCCTTCATCAGAATAAATGCGGCAAAGATTCCCAGAGGGAGCGACAGAAGAATTACGAGGGATGACCGCAGATGAAGTAGAAAAGCCGCGCACACAAGAACAACGACAATGAATTCCTGCGTCAGTTTCTTCTGGAGGTTATCGATAGCACGCTCGATCACACCAGATCGGTCGTAGGTCGTTATGATTTCGACCCCCTCCGGCAGGTTTGAGCGCAACTCTTCGATGCGCGCCTCCACCGCTTTGATCGTTGCCAACGCATTCCCACCCCATCGCAGAATGACTACTCCACCAACCGCGTCTCCTTGCCCGTCGAGTTCTCCGACACCGCGCCGCATTTCCGGCCCCAGACGGATTTCAGCGACGTCTCCAAGCGTCAGAGCGGCGCCACGGTCGTTGACCATCAACGGCGCGCTTGCAAGGTCTGACAATTCGTCAATGTAGCCCGAGGACCTGACCATGAATTCGGCTTCCCCCATCTCAATGACGCTGCCGCCCGTCTCGCGGTTGGCCGCCTGAATAGCCGTCCTCAATTGTGCAAGTGTTATGTCATAGGCACGTAGTTTGTTTGGGTCGACGACGACCTGGTACTGTTTGACCATTCCGCCGATGGTGGCGACTTCTGAGACGCCTTCCACGGCTTGTAATTCGTATTTCAGAAACCAATCCTGCAGAGTCCTGAGCTGAGCCAGATCATGATTTCCGGTTCTGTCAACCAGCGCATACTGATAAATCCACCCGACCCCAGTCGCATCAGGGCCAAGTTGTGGTGACACGCCCTCAGGTAAGCTGCCGGTAATCTGGCCCAAGTATTCGAGCACACGCGACCGAGCCCAGTAGAGGTCCGTCCCGTCCTCAAAGACAACATATACAAAGCTGTCTCCAAAGAACGAGAACCCGCGAACGTCTTTTGCACCGGGTACGGCCAATAGGGCTGTCGCAAGTGGATATGTGATTTGGTTTTCGACAACTTGAGGCGCTTGCCCGGGATATGGCGTGCGAACAATTACCTGGACATCCGACAGATCCGGGATTGCATCAACCGGCGTCTCACGAATGGCCCAAATACCCGCAACTCCTATCATGAATGCGAGGGCCAAGATGACGAACCTGTTGGCGAGCGAAGAACGAATGATGGCCGTGATCACTGCGTAACACTCCCATCAAGCGCGACCTCTAACAGCGTCATCGAAAAGTCGGGATTGCGGCGAAGGATCAAAGAAACATCAATCCCTACAGGCAAGTTAGAAACCTCAATCCCCTCCGCAACCGGGAAATCCATGGTCATGCCCGGCATGCCGATCTCAGTCATCGGACCGTGTGTTACGTTCGCGGTACGCGCGTTCGGGTCGATACTGTTAATCCGGCCAGAAACCTGAAGTGGCGGTGCAATAGGCGTTGCCGCAGCCAACACCATTGTCATGCCATCTGCACGCGCGAAAGTCAGAGTCATTTCAGAACCGACTTCGAGCATGCTTGTGTCCAATGTAGGTTCTAATGGGAAATCCATGGTCATTCCGGGCATGCCAATCTCAGTCATCGGCCCGTGAGTGATGGTTGCCGTTCCCGCCTCAGCATTAACGAGGTTGATCGTGCCGGTGACTACAATCGGTGGAGCAGAAGGCGTGTCGGTTTCTTCGGGTTCAACGGAATCCGTCGGCGGCGAGCCCTCTTCGCGAATTGCCACAATCGAGAACATCCCCCCTTCTCCCTCAGCCAGATCAAACTCAATTGGCATGTCGATTGGCACGGTAGTGAGATCTACTCCTACAACAGGCAAATCCATTGTCATGGCGGCCCAACCGAGCTCGGGGATCGGTCCGTGCTCAAGCGTCAATTTGCCGTCTGAAGTGACGGCGCGCGCGATTCCGGCACCAGTTCCGGCAATACCATCGTCTGGTGCAAGCTCCATCAGGCTCAGAAGCCCATCCGCACCCCGTGCGATCACGAAAGCGACTGCGTCGCCTGCACTCAAGCTGTCGAGCGAAACACCAGACCTCACCGGAAACTGCGAAGTCATTGCGGGCCAATCGAGGCTTTCGAGAACATCGTGACGAACAGTTGCCATACGATTTTGGGCATCGAGTGAAACCAGGGTGCCTGCCCCGCGTGCTGGTTCGGTATCCGTTGGTGCCATTCGGGTGAAACCGGCGCTCAAAGCACTTTCACTGTCGATTAGAAACTGTGCGGATGCGACAACTTCCTCACCAGGTTCAAGCCCTTGCAGAACTTCTGTTCGACCCCCCTCGCCGAAACTGTCTCGAAGACCTGTAGTCACCAGTCTCGGGCGAAAAGTACCATCGCCTGTTTTTAAGATGACGCGTTCCGCCGAACCGGTACGAATTAACGCCTCTGATGGAACAGTGAGAACATTTCGGCTTTCATCCGGTATAAGGCTAACACTGCCAAACATGCCCGGCCGCAGCACGCCGTCGGTGTTATCGAAACTAAGCCTTACGGGAAGAGTTCGGGTTTGCGGATCAAGCTCAGGGTAAACATAGTCGATGTCGCCTTCGAAGGTGCGACCGGGTAGGTGCTCGAACCTTGCTATCGCGCGCATATCTTCCGACAAACGTGCAATATCTCGTTCAAATACATCAACGATCAGCCATACTTCAGAAAGATCGGTTACCGAAAAAGCAAGCGTGCCTGGCTGCAGGTACATGCCATCGGCGGCATTCAGAGCTATGACGACACCGTTTTGAGGTGCCTCAATTTCCACATTTCGAACCAACTCACCGCCCGCCTCAATCTCAGCAACCTGACGAGCGGACATACCGTGGCTGATCAACTTATTGCGCGCCGCGTCCAAAATCCGCGGGTCACCAGCTTCGACTGCGCGTACAAGATCGCCGGTCGCAGCTGCGATCAGTGGTGAAAAGAGTTCAAATAAAACTTGCCCCTTCTCAACGCGATCACCGACCGCTCGAACTTTCAGTTGCTCAATCCAACCTTCAACACGCGTATGAACGTGATTGGTCAGGTGTTCGTCAAAGCCGACGAAACCCACCGTTTCGATGCGAGGTTCGATATCAGTCATGCGTGCAACCGCAGTTCGCACACCAATTGCGTTGATTTCCGCAGCGCTCAGGGTGACTTCTTCAGGGTCGCCGGTAGGTTCCTGCCCAGAATAAACCGGGATCAAGTCCATACCCATCGGCGATTTTCCAGGTCCAGGCTGCCGAAAATTCGGATCCATCGGTGCTACCCAATAAAGGACCTCTGGTTCGTTCGACTGGCCCTGATCAATTGGATTCAGGTACAGTCTTTCAAGAAAGACACCTCCACCCAGGCCAATCGCCAAGGCAAGTACTGATAGTGCCGCATATCTTCCACGCATAATAATCTCCTGACGGTCGCAGTGCATGCTCGAACCGAAACAACATGAAAACCCGCGCTGACGGGCCTGTGGATGTTAGGAGATTTGTGGAGGACGATCGGGCGTCAGAGGCGCTTGAGAGTTGTGGATGTCGGAATCCATGTTACGGTTTTTCTGGCCAAAAGCTTCAGCCAAAACCGCAAGTCCTACGTGGGTCGGATATTCGCCAACACAACAGATACCGGAATGACATTCTCCGCTGTGATTTACGTGGCTATCCGTGTGGATTTGGCCAGTCGTCGGATGCAAACCGCTATGGTCGTGTTTGAAGTCTGATGACTTTGCAGCCATTGAAACGCCGTGAGGCTCAGAGGTGCTACTGTTTTTGACGTCACTGCTCGCGACCACAACAGTGCCGACGAAGGTCATCGCCAAGCAGACGCATGTCAGAAACGTCATTCGCAACACTGAGAAAAACTTCCACTTCATCCCGTGCAGTTAGGACGAACGTAACGAGTGTTCAAGCCAGTCGGAGGAAAAAACAGGTGAGTTGGTGCGCTGTATCGAAATGAAGCGGATTCCCGCGAATACACGTAACAAACTGCCAAAATAGGAGGCAGTTCATACGATGAGCGCATCTAAGTTTGGCCGAGGTTCTTCAGGATCGGGCAGTCGGGACGGTGGTCTCCGGCACATTCATCGATTAAATGAGACAGTGTAGCATGCATGGCCTTCAGGTCCGCGATCTTGGCATCTATTTCTTTTAGGTTCTGTTTGGCGATATCCTTCACGTCCGCGCTTGCGCGTTCTTTGTCCTCGTACAACGCCAGTAGTGAACGGCAATCCTCAATGGTAAAGCCCAATGAGCGGGCCCGCCCGATGAAGGCCAGTTTGTGCAGTTCCTTTTCGTCGAAATGTCGATACCCGTTCAGACTGCGCCTGGGTTTGATGAATCCGATATCCTCGTAATAACGGATGGTTTTGGCAGGCAGACCCGAACGTTCTGCTACATCTCCGATATTCACAGCGGTTCTCCTATTCTATTCAGCAGGCGCTGATCGCAGCGCCTGCTCTTCATTCTGCGAGATCTGTTCTCGCCCAACTTTGATCGGCTTAACCCAGCGCAACCGCAGCGCGTTGGTCAGGACAAATACACTGGACAGCGCCATGGCACCTGCAGCCAAAACCGGCGACAGCAACGGGCCGCCAAACGGATAGAGCACCCCCGCTGCAACCGGTATGAGCAGCGTGTTGTAGCTGAAAGCCCAGAACAGGTTTTGGCGGATGTTACGCATGGTGCGCTGACTAATATCGAAGGCGTTGACCACGCCTGTCAGGTCGCCTGACATCAGAACGACGTCAGCCGCCTCGATGGCGATGTCAGTGCCTGTCCCGATCGCAATTCCTACGTCAGCCGCCGCCAGAGCGGGGGCATCATTGATGCCATCACCCACAAAGGCCAGTTTTCCGCCATTTGAGCGCAGATCTTGCAACGCGGATACTTTACCCTCTGGCAGAACCTCGGCCACGACATGATCGATGCCAAGCTGCGCCGCGATGGATTTGGCTGTAGCGGTATTGTCGCCGGTAATCATCGCTACTTTCAGCCCCAGTCCGTGCAAAGCTTCAATTGCGTCTGGCGTGGTGGTCTTGATTGGGTCCGCCACGGCGATGACGGCTGCGATAACTCCGTCTACGGAGGCATAAAGTGGAGTCTTTCCGTTGATTGCGAGTTCAGCGCCCCGATCAGACAACGCGCCCATTTCAACCCCTTCGCGACTCATCAGGCGGTCGGCCCCGATCAGGATTGTATGGCCTTCGACTGAGGCGCTTACCCCGTAACCGGTGATCGACGTGAAGTCTTCTGGCTTCGAAAGCTCCAGACCACGGGTTTCAGCCGCGCGCACGATGGCCGTGGCGATCGGATGTTCGGATGTGACCTCAACGGCAGCAACAAGGCGCAGAACCTCATCCTCGGCCAATCCTTCGGCCACAATCAGGTCGGTCAGCTCCGGACGCCCTTCGGTCAAGGTCCCCGTCTTGTCCACCGCAACAACGGTGGTTTCCTGCAGCATTTGCAAGGCGTCGCCCTTTCGAAACAGGACACCCATCTCGGCCGCGCGGCCGGTGCCGACCATGATTGAGGTGGGTGTGGCCAACCCCATGGCGCAGGGGCAAGCAATGATCAGTACCGCAACCCCGGCTACCAACGCCAAGCTGAGCGCAGGATCGGGTCCGAACAACATCCAAACCAGCACAGTCATTACGGCCACAGCGATCACTACCGGCACGAACCACAGCGTGATGCGGTCAACCAAGCCTTGAATCGGAAGCTTGGCACCCTGTGCTTGTTCGACCATTTGAATGATCTGGGCCAACATAGTGTCTGCGCCGATCTTTTCAGCCCGGTACGTCAATGCGCCCGCGCCATTAACTGTTCCGCCGACCACAGTTGCGCCCTCGGTCTTTTCGGCAGGAACCGGCTCGCCGGTGATCATGCTTTCATCGACATATGACGCGCCGGTCACTACGGCACCATCCACCGCGATTTTTTCGCCCGGTCGAACGTGCACAATATCCCCTACAACGATCTGCTCGATCGGTAGCTCGACAACCGATCCGTCGCGCTCAACGCGCGCTGTTTTTGCCTGCAGACCGACCAGTTTTCGGATCGCTTCACCAGTTCGCCCCTTGGCGCGCGCCTCGAGGAACCTCCCCAGCAATATGAGAACCACGATCACCGCTGCGGCCTCGTAGTAGACGTTTGCGGTTCCGGCGGGAAGAACACCCGGCGCAAAGGTGGAAACAAGCGAGAACCCATAAGCCGCCGAAGTGCCCAGAGCCACCAGAGAATTCATGTCCGGCGCGCCTTTGAACAAGGAAGGGAATCCCTTAGTATAGAACTGCAAACCTGGCCCAAAAAGAACGATCGTGGTTAGAAGGAATTGCAGGTAATAGCTGTTCTGGATGCCGATCGTGCTCGCTATCAGGTGGTGCATGCCCGGAATAACATGCGAGCCCATTTCAAGGATAAAGACCGGCAAAGCGAGCAAGGCGGCAAAGCTTGTTCGCCGGGCCAATTGGCGAATCTCTTTGGCTTTGCGGTCTTGTGGTTCGGTCTGCGTCGCGGATCGCAGGCTCGCCGGATAGCCAGCAGATGCCGCAAGCGCCGCGATGGCTTCGGGTGTTGTGACTCCCTCAGCATAACGTACAGTTGCACTTTCGGTGGCCAGATTGACCGACGCGGACAAGACGCCATCATCTGCTTGCAATGCCCGTTCAACGCGCCCCACGCACGATGCGCAGGACATGTTCTGAATATCCAGCGTTACCTCTTCCGTCCGTGCCAGATATCCGGCGCTGTTTAACGCATCAGCAATGGCCGCTTTATCGGCTGGATCGCGGAAATCGACCTGAACGCTTTCGCTGGCGAGATTAACCGAAGCGGCATCTACCCCTGGCACATCTTTCAACGCGCGCTCAACCCGCCCTACGCAGGACGCACAGCTCATACCCTGAACTTGAAACCTTGCATGTGAAATTTCAGTCATATTGTCACCACCAATGTTCTGCTGACGGGAAACATAAGGGTTCCAGCAAGTGGAAGGTCAAGGGATGGGGCTGACTTTCTTTGCCACTAATTTTGACGATCCAATAATCACGACTTGACCTTCCTGTGCTGGAATACTTTAGCCGGGACGACGGAACACAGGAGCAAACATCCATGACGACCCTAAATATCCCGGATATGAGCTGCGGGCACTGCAAGTCAGCTATCGAAAAAGCCGTTGCCACGGTGGATTCCTCCGCACAGTTGGACTTTGACATGGAAAACCGCAGGGTACGTGTCTTAAGCACCAATTCACTTGATCATATCCTTGCAGCGCTGAAGTCCGAGGGATACGAAGCCACGATCGCATGATAAACTTAGGAGCGCACATGCTGTCGCCCCCTTGGTTCTATCTTGCGTCTCTGACTGCCACGATTAACCGGGTCATTTCATCTTCGGTGATCAGACCCGGGGCAAGCGCATCTCCAATCACAAACGAAGGAGTGCCACTGAAGCCAAGCTGTCGGGCCAATTCCATGGAAATCTGAATATGCGCGTCGACTTCCGGCGCTTCCATATCTGCGCGCAATTGATCCTCGTCCAGGCCAAGTTCCCGAACAACTTTCAGTACACTGGCCTCAGTGGCACGACCGTTCAGAGCCATAAGCGCCCAATGAAATTCTTCGTATTTTCCCTGGTTTCGTGAGGCCAGCGCAGCGCGTGCCGCGAAGTCGGAACCTTCTCCAAGTATGGGCCATTCTCGATAAACAATTCGCACATCGGAATCGCCCGCGATTACGTTCTTCACGACCGGGGCAGCGCGTTTGCAATATGGGCAGTTATAGTCGAAAAACTCGACCACGGTTACATCGCCTTCCGGGTTTCCGATTACAGGCGCATTCGGATCCTGTTCCAGCAATTCACGCTGATTTTCCAAGACGCTTCCAATTGCTTCGGCTTTTGCCTGATCCTCGCGCTGTTGAAGCAATTGAATCGCCTGCATGATGATCTCAGGGTTTTCCAAAATGGCTTCGAGAGCCAGCCGTTTTACATCGGAGTCAGACAGCTCGTCGGCGCGTGCCATAGGAATGCCAATCGACATGGCGATAGCGACTAAGCCTGCAAGTATTCGTTTCACATCAGTTTCCTTCCGTTTGTTCTGCTTCGGTGCGTTGCTCTTGCAGCTTGCGTTCCCGATCCGGCCAACTCTCCTTGATGAAGGCGAGGATGTCCCAGATATCCTGATCCGACAGAGTGTCCCCGAAGCCTGGCATGCCGCTTTTGACGTCAGCGACACCCATCTGTTTCAAAGTTTGGTCCCCGCCAAACTTTGTATAGTCGAACAACAGCTTGTCGCCGTGATGCCAGGTATGCCCGGTTCGGTCATGCGGGGGCGCCCGCAAGACGCCATCCGGATCAGGTGTTTGCCAATCCTGCTGACCCTCCAAATTTGCCCCGTGGCATGACGCGCAGTTTTCGGCGTACAAAACTGCACCACGTGCCGAATCCGCTGATGCACTGTTCTGCGCACGCCCACTCAGGCCCCAGCCAGCGACCGCGACAATGATCACTACAGCAGCCAGTGACACCCATTTCGCCGAACTCTTGTTCATCATGCCACGCTCAGCCAGGTCTTCATACCAGCGGCCTGATGCGACAGCATATGGCAATGAAACAGCCAATCCCCCGGGTTATCCGCAACGAACGCAATCTCCCGCTTTTCTATCCGGTCAACCAGGATTGTGTCCCGCAGCGGCCCTAGGTTGCCGTTTGGCAGAACTTCCTGAAAGTGCGTCCCGTGCAAGTGCATAGCGTGCGGAAAGACGGTGTCGTTCTGCATCTGAATCCGGACTATGTCGCCACGCGAAACGGCAGCAAGGGGGTTTTCAGGTAACCCGGCGACACCGTTGAATGTCCAGATCTGCCCTTCCTGAACCAATTCATTGGTGCTCATGACCTGGCCGTTAAAAGTGCCTTGACGCAGTCCGCCCATCGCCCCGCCTTCCATCACTAATGGGATTGTCAAAGCGTCAGAAACATCT
The DNA here is from genome assembly GCF_056531525.1 of Ruegeria sp. N11. NCBI lineage: Bacteria > Pseudomonadati > Pseudomonadota > Alphaproteobacteria > Rhodobacterales > Roseobacteraceae > Ruegeria > Ruegeria sp. N11. The sequence goes on along the minus strand of NZ_JBQFLX010000020.1, from coordinate 58,040 downwards.
TCGAGAAAGGAAACAGGGTTGGGTGGCAGGGCTTCTATTGCACCGCGGTTTGCGGATGCACCGCTTCCCGAAACCGGGATTTCAGCAATGACAAACGATTCATCGCGTTCGTGAAGAGTTATTTGAACGGCTTCGTTCGATTCCGCTGTGACATCAACAATTAAGTCTGCTCGCTGTGCAGGCCCAAAAACAAGGGTTTCAAAATCCTCTGGCTGCCTTACAGGCATGCCATCATAAGCGACCAGTTTCCCGTTTGCGCCACCTACTGAGACATACATGATCCGATCAGTTGCCACGTTGACCATTCGAAGTCGCAAACGCTGGTTTGTCAGAACTTCTGTCATGGGCGATATGTGTGCGTGAACGTAGTTTCCCATTCGGCCTGCATGCGTCCAGTCATGCATCGCGCCGAAATCATCGACGATTTGGGCGTCCTGACCCAACCTCCAGTCATCCAGCAGGATCGTAATGTCATGATCCGTGTCCGGCGGGTCCATTTCGTCGACGATGAACGCGCCGTAAAGGCCCCTGGCCACTTGTTCCGTTGACTGGTTATGAGAGTGGTACCAGAAGGTTCCTGCATCCTTCAGAGGCAAGTCATACTGAAACTCGCCGCTTGTTGGTACAGCCTCCTGTGTAAGACCCGGCACCCCATCCATGTTGTTTGGAACCCGCAGTCCATGCCAATGGATTGCCGTAGGCTGAGGCAGTGAGTTCAGGAGTGTCCGGCGAACCGTTTCGCCCTGCCGGGCACGAATTTCGGGGCCCGGAACACCGCCATCATATCCCCATATCTCGGTTTCAGGATAGCTGTCGGGGGCAACACGTGCCAATCCTGAACGCGCCTCGATTATTCGGGGGGCGGTAGCCGCCCTCCCGATAGTCGGCACTGCGATTAGTGCCGACGTGCCTGCAACGAATTGCCTGCGATTGAGCTTCATGAGGACTTCCCTCCAAAGAAAATTTGATCTCTCACTCGATTACCCCCCGTCGTGCACATCCAGCAGATAGGTCGCCATTGCCTTCCGGTCTTCGTCTGTCAGAAAGCTGGTGCCATAGTTTACGACCTCTCCCATGGCGCCGCCGAAGACATCGCCATCAGGCATGACGCCGGTGCGCAACGCGTAGGCCAAATCATCTACCGTCCAACCACGCTTTTGCAGGGTCTCAAAGTCGATGGCCGGTGCCTTGTCACCGCCCGGCAGAGAGTCACTTCCCTTGAAGTGTTCCGTGTCCGAATTTCTTGCGCCAGCCAGGTTCCTCCCGGTGTGGCAGGCCGCACAATGTGTGGCACCTTCGACCAGTAGCCGGCCCCGGTTCCACACTTCGTCATTGCCCGGCACGGGATCAGTGCGGGGTGGTTCCAGAAAAGCCGCGCGCCACAGCTTCAGGCCCCATCTCTGATTGAAGGGGAACGCCATTTCCTGTTCTTTTGACGGTTCCGCTACCGGTGGAACTGTTTGCCATGCGGCCCAGAGATCGGCGATGTCCTGATCCGTGAAATTGGCATAGAATGGATAAGGAAAGGCCGGGTAATAGGGTTGTCCGCCGGGTGATACGCCTTGACGCACCGCGCGGGCGAACTCCTCGATTGTCCAATCACCGATCCCGTGATCGGGATCTGTGGTCAGGTTCGGCGAAAAGAGCGTGCCGAACGGGGTATCCAACTCCACCCCACCGGCCAAGGCCGCGCCCCCTTTGGCAAAATCTGTGTGGCAAGCGATACAACCACTTGCCCTTGCCAGATACGCCCCGCGGTTAACGTCACCCTGAATGTCGAGAGCTTGTAAGGGCTGGCCAATCGGCCAAGCCATCACAGCAACAAGTCCCGCTGACGCCGCTACGGCGGCAGCAAGGCCCAATCGGAATATCGGTCTCATGACGCATTCCTATTCCGACCGAAATTGCGTGTGACACGCCGAGCATGTCTGGCTCAGCATCATGAACACACCATCTGCCGGCATTTCAGAAAGTTGTGCCTGGTTTGGACTGCCGCCCATCATTCCGGCACCCATCATAGAACCGCCACCCATCATGGATGCGCCGCCCATCATGCCCGAACCATGGCCCGACCCGGACATCATCAACCCGTTGTCCGCCGCAAGCACAAGGCCTTCAGAGTAGGATTCCAACTGCCTGGCTAACTCTGCAAATGAACCCCAATCCTGCCAGATCTCCGATTTGGCCTCCGAGGGTTTGCCATCAGATCCCTCTGGAAACAGCTTTGTCATGCTCTCGCCAGCGTGACGCCCGATTTTCTTGGCCTCGCTTCGTACCGTTTGCGCATTGTAGGGCGTTTTCCCCTGCATCATCGGCGTAAGGATCTTCATGCTGTCCTTCATCGCGGACATACCATCCATGCGTTCTTTGACGATGCCGGTTGCGCCACCATGCGCCAGGGCGGCGGCTGCAAACAGAGAAACCAGGGCAACGCCTGTGGTCATTTTCAGAATGTTCATTGTTTTGTCCTTGTCGTCTGCTTCGACGCGCCCAGGTTGAGCGCAATTCGACTGGTCAGATCAGGACACGCGGCGGTGGTGGGTCAAACGCCGCGATACCGAGAACCCGGTATTGGGCTCGAGGGATCGAGTATCTTTGTTCAGTATCTTGGGGGCCAGGCGGTGGTGGACCCATCGAAAATAGACCAACAGCGTTGCAAATCGTTCCGCCATGACAATGTCCGGGATGACCCTGCTTGACATGCTCAACGTCCGCGGAGTCCGTTTGGTCAATCACGTGCTGAGAACCACTGCCATGTGCATGAGCAGAATCGGCCGTCACAAGCAGCCCGCCAATGGTCAGCACCATTGACAGTATGATGTAACGAATTGCACTGCCCATTCGGCTCGTCACCTTCAGAAAATCCCGTTTTCCTGCTGCAGCTCTCTGATATACGCCACGATGCCCTTCACATCCGCACGGGTCAAGCCATCGACCGGCGGCATATTGCCGAACTTCCAATGGTGTGCCCGAACTCCATTCTGGACTGCCACATAAAATGACTCGTCCGAATGGTGGCTTGGTTCATAGATTTTATGCACCAAAGGTGGTGCAAGGCCTTCCAGACCTGTTGCATTCGCGCCATGGCACGCCGAGCATTTGGCGTCGAATGCCACTTTGCCGACGGCCGCAAATTCGCTTAGCTGGTCCGGCAGAGTGACGTTTTCGATTGGGTCTCCTTGCTCCAGTGCTGACGTATCGGGCGGCGTCATCGAGTGACCTGTTGGTTGCTGATTTAAGTTGTAGACGAACGCGGCGGCGCCTGCGATCACTACTCCGCCGATCAAGAGTGTAAGTTTATCCATCTCTGTTCTTCACATGATTGTCAGTTCTTAGGTTCAACGCGCGCAAAAAAAATCGGCCTGACCAAGGTCAGATCAGTTTTACCTGAGTGCCCACAGTGGCCAGTTCGAACAATTCCGCAATCTGCTCGTTGTACAAGCCAATGCAGCCGTTGGAGGATCTTCTCCCGATCTTGCGCGTGTCGTTGGTGCCGTGGATCCGGTAGTATTGCCAGCTCAAATAAAGTGCATGTGTCCCCAGAGGATTCTCCGGACCCGGGCCCACATAATCGGGCCAAGCGGGGTTGCGCTTTTTCATTGCTGGTGTCGGTCGCCAAGACGGCCCTTCGACCTTGCGAGTAACTGTGGTGTAGCCCAGCCTTGTAAGGTCTTCCGTCAGCGGTACGCTGGTTGGATACATTCGGTAGACGCTTTCGTCTTCCGACCAATATTGCAGGACCTTGGACTGTGTATCGGACAGGATCACACCATTCTTAAGCGTATCAAAGTGGTCCTGCCATTTAGCAACGCGGAATGAGGAAACATTGCGGCGCGTCCCCTCAGTTGCCGTTGATTGGGCCCAAACGGCCGGTGCTGGAAAAAGCGTCGTCGCAGCAAACGCGGCAATCACTCCACGTCGCGTAACAACCTTTCCTTCTTTGCTCCGTTTCATGCCTGCCATCCCAAAGTTTATTCTTTTTTTCCGACTCAAATAACTCGTATGCCCGGTTCCTGCGCTGGAAGGTCAACACGCAAATGACATTTCATATGGGATGTCTCGTCTGAATTGTCGTTGCCGTTGGCGCAGGGATATTTCCTTAGAAGGCGGACCCAAATCATCAAGTCATTGTGGAAAAGCAATTTTTCTTGGACGTAACTCCAGGCTGCTTTAAGCAAAACCTGACTTTCTTGAATCAACCGAACACAAAAAAGCAACGCTAACAATTGCTTAGTTCTTGGTGAATTGATGTGATCACCCGTCGATGCGAGGGTAGCAGGCACTACAAATGACAATCACAGTGGACTAAACACCATGTCCTTCAGGAAAGCTTTCCAAGCACTGGCCGCACTTTTGTTCATCGGCGCTTGTACCGAAACAACGTCAATATCTGCAGATAGCGAGCCCGGAACGCTTTCCCAAGTTCCTGACGCCGTAGCCCAGATTGCTGCTCCGGGCCAGGACCTGAACGCAGTGAAAATCATGCCTGAGGACGGTTGCTATTGGTATCGCTATGTTGGGCCAGTTGAAACAACCTACCTACCACTTAGGACTATTGAAGGGCGCCCAATCTGTACGCGCGCCTGACAAGCGCCTGTCAGCTGGTCGCGGTCAGAAGCCGCTCGGGAGGGTAGAGATGAGCCGTGGACCCTGGCCTGACACGATCATAAAGCCCGATGATATGTGGCATCGCCATCCTTACGCAGCCAGAACTTGCGCGACCTCCGATAGATCTTGGATAAGGCGTTCCGTGAATTCGCAGGTATGTGTCGCGACCACCTTCGAACAGATAAAACGCCCTTGATCCCAATGGGTTTGTCGGCCCACCGGGCACACCATCTGCGAATTGCGCATATTCATCAGGGTCGCGCTCAATCATTTCGGCTGTAGGAGTCCAACGCGGCCATTTGGCCTTTCGCTTGATCGTGTAGACTCCGGGCTCGTAAAGATTGCCTCGGGCAATGGCTACGCCGTAACGCATTGCTGTGCCACCGTCTTCGATGAAATACAGATATCGTGCCACCGCGTCGACATGAATGTCACCCGGAGTAAGTGGTCGATTGGTTTGCACACGCTGAGGCAGGAAACGTGGGTGTAAACCCCAGGGATTGGATGTTGCGGGATCAAAATTGGCTGGAGTTACTTGCGCATCCCACTCCGACCATTGCGAGGCCGCCGCCGACGTCACTCCAAAAACCGGCTGAGAGAAAATGGCGAGCGAGGCTGCAACAAAATGTCGTCTGGTCAGCATTGATAGCGCTCCTATTGGCTGGTTGGTGTCTGGAGTTAGTACCCAGGGGATTAGACAATCCGCGACGGGGGAAGATTTGTCCATTCAATTATTCGTTCGATATCGCTTCGACCCACCCGCGAGTTTTCAAGGCTTAAAGTGACCTAGGCAGCTTCGTGTTTAACCTGAAACTTCACCAGGCGTCGGGACGACAATGCCTGCTGTTCATACCCCTAAAAACTTCCCTGTTCCGGCCGTGTCTATGCACCAAGTAAGGCCCAAGCAAATGCTGGACTGGTTTGACAGCGTCAAATTCGCTTCGCGCCAAAACAGCTTGACCTTCCATCGTGGGAAGGCGTTAGCAGAGGTCTCCAATCCAAATTTTGGAGTTGAATGTGAAAGAAAAACAGACTGCAAACGCGCCGCAGGCGTCAGTACCGGTTAGCGGCGGCAAGATAATGAAATGGGGCATGATGGTATGTTGCATTGCCATGATAACGCCGATCGCTCTCTACTTGATCGCCGGCGGGACGGTTGGTGGGCTTTCTGACTCCTTGGGTCTTTTCGCACCGTTGATCCTGTGCCTCGGAGCCCATTTCTTTATGCACAAGGCGATGGAAAAATCCTGTCATTCGAACAAATCTGAATCGGAAAGACCAAAGGCAACAGACGCCGCGGTCGGACCGAACCCAGTACACCGGCAATAATCTTCAATCATGAAGCTTTGGTGCTCAAGGTTGGCCGCCATGTCGCTGGCCGCTCTTTCGCTGGCGGCTTGCGCACCACGCCCTAAACTATGCCCGCTGCAACCGCCGCAGCCTGAATACGCCCTGCCCCAAGGTTGCCGGGTTCAATGGGAGGGCGCGGATGGCGGGGCCTATTTCATCTGCGAAGACGGGCGCGAAGGTTTCGTGAGCTGATCGTGGGGATGTGACATTCCGGCTCGTTGACCCTCCAGCGCTGGAATCTGGCAGAGACGGGTGCAAAACAACCGATGGCAACGCGCAATGGCAAGAACACTCCTAAATTTATGTATTATGATCTTGGGGTTAATCTTTGGCCAGACTTCCGCCGGGACAAGCCTTGCAGCTACATCCCAAGCGTATGAATCAGAGCCCCTGGTCGCACACATAATTACCGCGCAGGACGGGATCGCGCCTGACGTCAAGACGATCACTGCAGGACTGCATCTGAAACTGGGCGAAGATTGGAAAACCTACTGGAAGTCGCCTGGTGAGGTGGGAATTCCGCCCAAGATCACTTGGAACGGCTCGCAAAACGTCAGCGACGTACAGTTTCACTGGCCCGCGCCGATCCGTTTTCGCGCCTTCGGGATCGAGAATTTCGGGTACAAGGACGAAGTGGTCTTTCCGCTGACCGTCACACTCGAGAACCCCGGAGCGCCAGTTGACTTGAAGGCCGCTGTGACAACGCTGATCTGTTCCGATATCTGTGTGCCGGTCGAGTTTTCGCTGGACTTGTCGCTGACTCAGGGAACGGGTCGGGATCAGGACTCGGCCCGGCTTATAAATGCCTTTCTGTCGCGGGTGCCAACCACGGGAAACACAAGCGGAATGAAGTCCGACGCCGCGACCCTGGATACCGAGTCCGAGATGCTGACGCTGAATTTCACCAGCGACCTGCCCTTTGATGCGCCTGATGTCTTTCCCGACATGGGACGTGACACCGCGTTTGGTGCACCCGACATCCGGCTCGCTGGCGACAGGCGTCAGCTATGGGTGCAGTTCCCGGTCCTCGCTCTGGCACAGGACCCCCCCGCCTTGTCCGTCACGGTTACCGACACCAACCGCGTGGCCGAGTTTTCGCCCCGTACCGACGCTCCCCCTACCCCGCCACCATATGAGATCGCGGCCGCCGAAACTTCAGCCAGCGCGCTGGTCTGGATCATTTTGCTGGCGGTGGGCGGCGGGTTGATTCTGAATGTCATGCCCTGCGTACTGCCAGTGCTTTCGATCAAGCTTTCCTCGGCGGTAAAGGCTCGCGACCGCTCTGCGGCTCAGATTCGCGCCGGGTTCCTGGCTTCGGCAGCCGGAATCCTGACATTCATGTGGCTGTTGGCGGCTATCACCATTGCGGCGCGGTCGCTGGGCTATTCCGTCGGCTGGGGCATCCAGTTCCAGAATCCGCTTTTCCTTGCGGTGATGATCGTGGTGCTGGCGGTTTTTGCAACCAGCCTCGCGGGCTTGTTCGAGATCACGCTGCCGCAGTCGCTGAACACCCGGCTTGCCCATGTCGAAAAGGGCCGCGTGTCGCTGGTCGGGGATTTCCTGACCGGAGCCTTCTCAGCAGTTCTGGCGACGCCCTGCTCGGCCCCCTTCCTCGGCACGGCGGTGGCCTTTGCCCTGACCGGCCGACCGGTGGATATCGTGGCGATCTTCACCGCAATGGGGGTCGGGCTGGCCATTCCTTACCTGCTGGTTGCAGTGCACCCGAAACTTACCGCCGCTCTGCCTAAACCGGGGCGTTGGATGGTGGGATTAAAATGGGCCCTGTCGGCGGCACTGCTGACCACGATCGGCTGGTTGGTCTGGGTGATGGTCGGGGTGGCCGGAGACACTGCTGCAACTGCTACCGTGCTGGCTGCAACTGTTCTGGTCCTGTTGATCTGGAAAAGTACGATGATGCCACCCGTTTTGCGCTGGACAGCCCTGTTGCTGACGCTGACCGCAGCGTTTGCCGCACCGGTTGCGATTGCCGGCAAAGACCGGTCCAGGCTGCTTGAACCAGCCGGAGAGATCCCTTGGATTACCTTCAGCCGCCCCGAAATCGCCCGCCTTGTGTCGCGCGGCGAGGTGGTTTTCGTCGATGTCACAGCCGACTGGTGTCTGACCTGCAAGGCCAACAAAGCGCTGGTGCTGGAACGCGGCGAGGTTCTGGCAACACTGCAATCGGACAAAGCAATTCCGATGCAGGCCGACTGGACCCGCCCCGACGATGTGATCGCCCGTTTCCTTGAGGACAATGGACGGTTCGGGATCCCCTTCAACATCGTCTACGGCCCGTCGGCCCCCGAAGGCATCGCCCTGCCAGAGATCTTGACCACGAACGCCATTCTCGACGCGATGGAACAGGCCGCGCCGATTGCGGGCGGAGCCGTGGAAAGCGGATCCTGACCCCGGAGTTCACATATCCCGGACGCGGTTGCTCTGCTGCGCTAAACGCATGGTCTCGTGCTCTTCCATATCCAGTATCGCCTGAAAGAGTTCGCGTGCCTCGGGTATCTCGGCACGCCCGTGCAAATACCGATATAAGTCGATCACCTGATTGTGAAGATCGAAGACCGCTTCGCAGATCTCATCGACGCTCATCTGTGCGAACGGCCTGTCGCAGGCGCGATGTGGGTCGATCGGCTCATTGCCCAAATAGTCATATACCCAGGTGTTGAGCGCTTTGGGATCGGCTCGTTTCACGAAACCATCGACGATTTTCTCCAGAGCAGCCTCATGATCGGCGAGGTAGGTAAGCAACATCCTGGCCAGCTCCTGCTCTGACTGTGTCGAACAGTGGGCCAAACATTCGGCGAGCCAATGATGCATTTCCCGCGTCCAGACAATTAGATCAGAAAACGTTTCAACTTTCATGGTCTCAACCTCCTAAAGATCGGCATGCGATAGCCTAAACCGGAATTTTCCAGATGGCTCACTGGGCATCAGCGCGAAGTCGGCGCCGGCCCGATCCACGCCGGGCTGCGGGAATCAACCCCCCAGTTCCAGCAATGCCCGGTCGATTGCCACCTTGCGCGGATCCCCCTGCGGCAGGTCATCCGCCAGATCCCTTGCCCTGCCATAGGCGTTCCGGGCGCCGTCGGTCTCGCCCAGCACCGAATAGGCGTTGCCCAGCCGCATCCAGCCGTCCAGATCGCCTGGGTTTTCCTGCATCCGGCTCGCAAGCCGTTCGACCATCGAGCGGATGAAGGCCTGCCGGTCTTCGTCTGACATCTCCTCGGCCGCCGCCACCTGATCGGCAGTTGGGCCGGGCATGGAAGGGGCAAAAGCCGCCAGATTCACCGGAGCCCGTCCGATCGACGGGGCGATGCGGTTAAGCTGGGCCACAAAACTCTCCATCCATGGCCGGAACTCCTCTTCGGCGTCCATCCGCGTCTTCAGTAGGTCATAGGCCTTATCAGGCGATCCAGCCTGCTCCAGACCAATGGCTTTGTAGAATGTCGCTGCTGGGTTCGATGGGTCCAGTTCCAAGGCTCGTTCAAACGCCCGATCGGCCTTGGGCGTAACGACACCGTCATCGGCATAGACCAACGCCTCGCCATATTGCGACACCAGCGCTGAATTCGCATTGGGTCGGTCCAGCAACCCCTCGAACGCGTCTGCGGCATCTCCAAAGCGTCCCATACGCATATAGGTCTGAGCCAACAACACCCATCCCTCGGTTGGCCCGCCGGTTTCATCCGCCTCAAGCCGCGACTTCAGGCGCACGGCAAGGTCGGCGATTTCACGGGCTTCGGCCTGCTCCCCCTCGCGTTGGGCAAATGGCTGGCTGGGGATGTAGGGACTACCCAGTTGCCAATAAAGACCGGCTCCGAGCGCTGGAACTACCAGCGCGGCAAGTAAAATCAGCGCACGCCCGGAATGGCCCATTATCGCTTTGTCGTCCGATTGCCGGTCAATCGCCTTCAGGCGACGTTCTATCTCGGCTCTGGCGGCCTTGGCCTCTTCGGCTGAGATAATTCCTCGTTCCAGGTCCTTCTCCACTTCGCCGATCTGGTCGGAAAAGATGGCAGAGGCGCTTTCGCGTCTCGACAAGTCCGAGGTCTTGCGCCCCAGGCCGGAGAGGGCGAGCGTCAGAAACACCGCCACGGCCATGAATGAAAAGATAATCCAGATCATGCGTGCGGCTCCGTGAGTGAATGGTTTTCGGGATTCCGTTCTTCGCTCGCGCCGCGTTCCGTCTCTTGTTTTCGCGACTTCCGATATCGGCGCGCATTTTGGGTCAATACCGCTGCAGTCGCGATACCACCCAGCCCCAGGATGACGATAGGCGCAACCCACAGAATGTAAGTTGATGGCTTCCATGGCGGGTTGAACAGAACATAGTCGCCATAACGCGCAACCAGAAAGTCCATAACCTGCTGGTCCGTGTCGCCTGCCACCAGCCGTTCGCGCACAAGCAGACGAAGGTCGCGCGCCACGCCAGCGTTAGAACTGTCGATGTCTTGGTTCTGGCACACCACGCATCGCACCTGTTTCGAAATCGCCCGGGCCCGCTCTTCCAATACCGGATCTGCAAGTATCTCGTCGGGCTCAACCGCGAATGCCGGCTGCGACACCAGCATCGCCAGAGTGACCGCGGTAATTACAATGCGACGTATCATGACGCCTCTCCTCCGGCCGCCCGCGCCTGATCCAGCGCGGTGCGCATCTTTGAAATTGCCTCGTCGCCCAGCACCGGGCCGACAAAACGGAATACGACCTTGCCCGCGCCATCAATCACAAAGGTCTCCGGCACGCCGGAAATCCCCCATTCGATCCCGGCTCGGCCGTCCAGGTCGGAACCGATGCGCTCATAAGGGTTGCCCAGATCGTCGAGCCATTTCCGCGCGTCCTGCGGCTTGTCTTTGTAGTTAATGCCCATCAGGCGAATGCCCTCATCGCGTACCATACGCGTCAGCACCGCATGTTCGGCCCGGCAGGGCACGCACCAGGACGCAAACACGTTGACCACGATCGGAGCTGACCCGTCATTTTCCACCAGATCGGTACTGGACAGCCCGTGGGTATCCAGCCCTTCGACCGGCGGCAAGTCGAACTCAGGCACCGGCTGCGAGATCAAAACAGACGGGATTTCGTTTGGATCGCGATCGGGATTCAGTCCCCATAGCAGGAAGGCACCCAGGATGCCGGCAATCGTAATTGGGAACAGTGCAAATAGACGTTTCATTGCCCTACTCCGCCGCCACCGCAACGGAGCTCTGCCCAGTCCGTTTTCGTGGTGCACCGACGCGTAGACGCCGATCGGAGAGTGACAAGACACCACCAAATGCTAACAATCCTGAACCTATCCAGATCCAGACCACCAATGGCTCATACAAGATACGCAGGGTCCATTTGCTCTGTTCTGATTCCGCCGCCGGTTCCGATATTGAGGCGTAAAGGTCCCCTGCCAACGTCGTTCGAATTGCTGACTCGGTCGTACTGGTACCCGCCACGAGATAGGCCCTGCGCTCGGGTTGAAGCGTGGTGACATAAGCGCCATCGCGAAATACCGTCAGTGTGGCCGCGCGAGACAGATAGTTCGGACCGCGAAGCTGTTCCACACCGTCAAAACGCACGTCGAACCCTGCTATCTCAATCTGTGTTCCGGGCTCGGCAAAAGTCACGACCTCGGATTTCCAAGCGCTGGACCCGATAAAGCCGATCATACAGACAGCCAACCCCGCATGGGCCACGACCATGCCGTAATGAGAACGCGGTAGGCTGCGGGCCCGACGCAGGGACTCGGCCAACGGTGCCTCACCCAGCTTAATTCGGCTGGCCCACTCTGTCAGCACAGCGCCCAGCAACCAAACCGCAAGGCCGATCGACACTACCGCCAAGGCTGGGCCGCCGGTATCCAGATACCACACAAGCAACGCTACGAGCAGGCTAACCCCGGCCACCCATTTGAGCCGGGACAGAACACCGCGCAAATCCGCCCGCTTCCATGACAACAGCGGCCCAATCCCCATTACAACGACTAGAACCAGCATGATCGGCACGAAACTGGCGTTGTAATAAGGTGGTCCAACCGAAATCTTTTCACCTGTCACAGCCTCAAGCAAAAGCGGATAAAGCGTACCGAATAGAACCGTCGCCGTTGCGGTGGCCAGCAGCAGGTTGTTAATAAGCAAACCGGCCTCGCGGCTGATCGGGGCAAAAAGACCGCCGCCCTCCATCTCCGGTGCGCGTATGGCAAACAGCGTCAATGAACCACCGATCGCGACAGCCAACAGCGCCAAGATGTAAATGCCGCGTTCGGGATCGACCGAAAACGCATGGACCGATGTAAGCAAGCCTGAGCGGACAATGAATGTCCCCAACAAGGACAACGAGAAGGTCAAAACGGCCAGTAGGATCGTCCAACTTTTGAAGCTGCCGCGCTTTTCGGTCACAATGGCCGAATGGAACAGCGCTGTGCCAGCAAGCCAGGGCATAAACGAGACATTCTCGACCGGATCCCAGAACCACCAGCCGCCCCAACCCAGTTCGTAATAGGCCCACCAGCTGCCCAGAACGATACCAAGTGTCAGAAACACCCAGGCCGCCAATGTCCAGGGTCGGACCCACCGCGCCCATGCCGGATCGACCCGCCCCTCAATCAGGGCAGCCACGGCGAAAGAAAATACGATAGAGAAGCCGACGTAACCCAGGTATAGGAACGGCGGGTGCATAGCCAGGCCGACATCCTGCAACAGCGGATTTAAATCCTGACCATCCAGCGGTGCCGGAAACACCCGGTCAAACGGGTTCGAGGTGAACAGCATGAATGACAGGAACCCCGCGCTGATCCAGGCCTGCACTGCCAGAGTGCGCGCCTTGAGTTTCAGTGGGATGTTCCGAGCCAACAGAGACACACCCAGCCCGAAAATCACCAATATCAGAATCCACAACAGCAGCGACCCTTCGTGGCTACCCCAGGTCGCAGCCACCTTGAAAAGCATCGGTTTCAGCGAATGAGAATTGCTGGCCACATTTAGCACAGTGAAATCGCTGACCACGAAGGACCACATCAGAGCGGCGAAGGCGATAGCAACCAGCGCTGTCAGTAGGACCGAGGTCGCAGATGCCGATCGCATCCACATGACATTGTTCCGTGCTGCTCCAATCAAGGGAAATACGCTTTGCACCAAGGACACGGCCAGGGCAAGCGCCAGGGCGAACTGCCCGATTTCCGGTATCATTCCAATCCCTCCGGATTTCCGGTTTTGCGGCCTTGTCCGACAATCCAGCGCTGGAGGGTCAAGCGCATTATTGCCGCACCCCCTTCGGCTGATGCATGCTTGACGAGCGCAAATCTGGCCGGCGGCCTTGACCTTCCAGCGCTGGAGACCCCCACCATTTCGACTTCACCGATGGACGTACCGAACACTTTGTTTTCAGGGCAGGGACTCAGGAAACAAACGAACACGAGGGCATCATGACACGGAGCAACAGCAAGATTACGTGCGTCTGGCAACGCCTCCAGGCTGTAATACTGGCTGGGGGGCTGAGCCTTGGGTCAACTGCCATGGCCCAACCGGAAACCCGTCCGGCTGACAACGTGGCGATGAACCCGCAAGCCTCCAGCAACATGTCAGGTATGGGAAGCATGTCCAGGATGATGCGCCCCGACGCGGTGCCGCCAACGGGTGTCGTTGGCGGTATGCATCCACCCGAGGGTGTTTTGATGCCTGTGTTCTCTTACATGAACATGGAGATGGACGGAAATCGTACCGGAACGCAGTCGCTGTCTACCTCGAACGTTCTGTCGCAGTATCCGATCGCGCCGCTCAGCATGAGCATGAACATGGCGATGGTCGGCCTGATGTACGGTGTGACCGACGAGATCTCGGTGATGGCGATGCTGCCCTATACCCGCAAGACGATGAAGCACCAGACCCGCATGGGCCAGACCTTTAAGACCAGGGCACAGGGGTTTGGCGATCTGAAGATCATCGGCGGATATGATATCTACAAATCCGACGGGCAGGTGCTGGAACTATCTCTTGGCCTCAGTCTGCCGACTGGCTCGATAGACGAGACCGACACCACGCCAGCTGGGCCGGACCAGCTGCTGCCCTACCCCATGCAACTGGGTTCAGGCACCTACGACCTGCTGCCGGGCGTCACCTATACGGGCCAGAACGCGGATTGGTCTTGGGGCGCCCAGCTGGCCGCCGTGATCCGGATGGGTGAGAATGATGCCGGTTACACCTTGGGTGACGTCTATTCAGCAACAGTTTGGGGTGCACGGCGCTGGAATGACCAGTTCAGCTCCTCGTTGCGGGTGGTCGGCGACATCGTGGAAAACATTGACGGGTCGGATGCGCGCCTGAACCCAGGCATGGTGCCCACCGCTGATCCGACCCTGCGCGGCGGCCAGTTTCTGAGTATCGGAATCGGAGTGAATTACCTTGTGCCGGGGTCGGGCGTTTTGGCGGGCACGCGCCTGGGTATCGAGGGCGTGATCCCTGTGTATCAAGATCTGGATGGGCCCCAGCTTGAACGCGATTACGCAGTCTCCTTCGCGATACGCAGGGCGTTCTGACCCTTCAGCCCCAAACCGACTGTAAACGGACAATCAGCGCCGCCGCGGTGGTCAGAACGACCACTGACACCGCCATCAGTAGCAGGGCCAATGTCACAGGTCCGCCGCGCCCAGGTACGCGACGTGCCAGTTGGGCTGCAAATCCAGTACCGTGGGCGATCTGGCTCTGAACGACGGATAGGTATAGCGGCAGCGCTCCGACCAGCGTGGCGTACAGGTAAACGCCTGAGATGTTCTCGAAGTAGGCGGAGCGTACCAGCGTCGGACCGACTACCCGCAACGCCACTACGGGATCACCGCCGAAAGACCCGAACCAGTCTGCCGAAAGCGCGTAGATCAGCGCGTGCAGCGCGATGAACAGGACGGCCCGTAGCAGCAGGTCAATTAGCAGATACCGGGCCGGGATGGCCCCCCTGCCCCGCGCCCTTACCCCAACGGCGAAAAGAAAAAAGCTGAGATAATTTAAAAGGAAAACGACCGGCAACCCATTCGTCACCACCTGACGCAAAAACCGAACAAACGCGGGACCACTGTTCAGGAGGTGCGTCGCAAAGCCCGGCGTGCGCAAAACGAAGATGGCCAACAGCGGAAACAACGCAAGGCAACTGACGATCAGCGTGTTTCTGGCAAACTTCCAGAAAGGCAATTCAGTGGCAAAATATCTGTTCATTTCATTTAGTTTGCCAACGGTTCCAGCGCAATGTCGATGCCAATTGGTTTACAGACCTGCGACAGAACCTCCGATTTTATTATTCCGCAAGCCCTCTACCTACTTTACGCGCAAAATCTGTTACTTTTGCTCGTTACTTTTGTTGCGCTATCAGTTTCAAGTTACACTCGATAAGTATCCCTTATCATGACTGATTGATTTCGCCGGAAAATGCGCGCAGAATGTGCCTCATGAAGCCCCTTGCGCCTTACCTCCCCAGCCCCTCCCCAGCCCTCTCCGCAGAAGATCAGGAGGCGCTCACCGATCTTTATGTGCGCGGCACGCCAGCCAATACGCTGCGCGCTTATGAGCGCGACCTGCTCTATATCACCGCCTGGAAGTCCGCGCGGTTCGCAGCGACGCTGGACTGGCCGGAATCTGAGGCCACCGCTCTCACCTTCATTCTCGATCACGCTCGCGATCTGAATGACGCACCAGAAACGGATGTGGCGCGCGAAACCGCAGAAGCGCTGATTACTCAGGGGCTGCGGAAGTCCCTCGCCTGTCCTGCCCCTTCGACGCTGGACCGGCGCATCGCCTCCTGGCTTGCCTTTCATCGAATGAAGAACCTGACCAGTCCTTTCGGTGCGCCGCAGGTGAAGCAGGCCCGTGCCAAGGCGCGCCGGGCTACAGCCCGGCCCCCTGCCCCAAAATCGCAGCACCCGATTACCCGCGATGTTCTCGAGCAGTTGCTGACCACCTGCCGGGGGTCGCGGCGCGATTGCCGCGACCGGGCGATCCTGATGCTGGGTTGGGCTTCGGGCGGGCGGCGAAGGTCCGAGATCACCGGATTGATGCGGGAAGATGTGTCCTTGAAAGAGTTCGAGGCCAAGGGTCTGGTGTGGATCTCGCTGCTGGAAACCAAGACCACCCAAAAGAGGGAAACCCCGCGGCTGGTGCTCAAGACCCGCGCGGCACAGGCGCTGGTGCATTGGATCGAGGTGGGCCAGATCAGGGATGGGCCGCTCTTCCGACCCATCTCCAAGGCTGACCGGGTGCTCAAGCGCCGCCTCAGCCCGGATGCGATCTACCAGATTGTTCGGCACCGGTTGAAACTGGCGAGGCTGCCCGAAGGCTTCGCCTCGCCCCACGGGCTGCGCTCGGGTTTTCTGACCCAGGCCGCACTGGACGGTGCCCCGATCCAGGCCGCCATGCGCCTGTCCCTACACCGCTCCATGGCACAGGCGCAGAAATACTACGATGACGTCGATATCGCCGAAAACCCGGCCGCAGACCTGTTGGGGTAAGCTGGTGCTAAACGAAGAAAGCGGTAACCCGTGGGTTACCGCCATTAAAATTAAGAAATCTGAGCATGGGTAACCCGCGGGTTACTACTCGTTCAAAACAGCTTCGAAAGCCTCAACCGCTCTCTGGAGCTTTGACCGGTCAATCGAACTAAAGTCCTGACCAGACAATATCCTGCACTCTCCCTTGCGCGCAGTGATTTTTGAAGCGCCCACGTGGAACTCATACTTCACGCTCTCAACCTTCTCACGCCGCTTGCCGCTAGCTGGTTCAGCATCAGAACTTGCCACGAAAGCATCAAGTATTTCGTTTTGCTCACCGGCTGTGGATGCGCGCACTAACACATCTCTTAATGCAGCAGCTGAAGCCGATGACGCTCGAAGTTTCCGCGCAACCTCAACGCCAAGGTTTCTGGAAACACTCTTTGGAAACGGCAACGCACCCTCAAGTTCACTGAGCAGGTAAACAAAGCTACGAATATAGGAGCGTTTCATCTTGTGCAGGGATGAGTACAGCCTTCCGACCAAAGCTTCTGCATCCCCTGCCCCCAACTCTGAATCTTTAGAAGCAAGAATTGCCACTTGCGCCATCTCAGCAAACGTCAAGTCTTCCCGAACAACGTTCTCTTCAACCATGTCAATATAGAGGTCGATGCGATCACTCTGGGATTTGGCAACTCGCGCCGTAACACTGGAAAAGCGTTCATCACCGGTCTCTTCATAAAGCTGCTTAAGAGCAGTTACTCGTCTCCAACCTTTTTTGAGTTGGAAGCGTCCATCTGAATCCTTATAAAGCTCTATGGGCTCCTTCTGGCCGCGTTCCTGAATTGAAGCCTTGAGTTCATCCATCTCGTCGGAACTTGCGACAGCCGAAAGATCCAAGCGATCTCGTGGCAGATCTGTCGTATGAATTTCATTGATGCCAACCGCAACCAAGACTCGCCCCTCATCACGAGCTTTACGATACTCCTTAGCATCGGAGGCATTTTGCCGTCGCTGTTCGACACGGTTCTCAGTGCTTTCATTTAGGCTGTTTGCTGTCTCGCGAACCGCAGCCCCCATCGGCCCCACTTCGCGGCGGCGTGTTTTCTTGAGGTCATCTTCATCAATTGGAGTGAAGCCAAATTTATTCCCGCTCATTCTACCCGCTCCTCAATTTTAGTACGTGCCTCCCAAGCCCTTAGGACGACATCCCTAAATTCGCTGTATGCATTATCAAATGACTGACGCGCCCGTTTCCATGTGTCCCGAGTCATCTGTCTGTAGTCCTGCTCGTAAACAGACATCTGGAACCTACCAGATTGCTCGACCGCACGTGTCATTTCGATGGGATTTTGACAGACATCGGCGCCGAAGACATTTTTGAAAGCATCCATCATCGCGACGTGCAAAGAGTTGCTAGCCTCGAAGCGAGTCATGAGAACACGTATGTCATCGAACCTTTTAGGAAGCGTGATACCAGCATCCTGTGCAATACGTTCGAACCCGCTGGTTATGTCTTCCAAGGCATCGCCAAGCTGACCAAGATAACTCGTTGTGCTGTCATACTCCCAATAACCAGGACCAGACGGAATATAGAGGATGTCAGCAGCAAAGGCCGCATTCAAAGACTGGTATCCAATTGCCGGCGGGCAATCGAAAACAATCAAATCATATTGGTCGTCAGGCAACTCATCGAGATATCTTGCTACGCATCCAAAAAAACTCCATGCCTTATGAATGGACCTGTACTGAGCGGACGCAAATTCAACGAAGGCCGCGTTCGCACAGCTCGGGATGATGTCGATCGTCGACCAAGAAGTTCTTTGAATGAAGTCTTGTACACGTTGCGCGCCAATCGACTGAACATCTTCAGGCAATTCGTCGGCAGTAGGGTAGGGGCAATCTGCGGGATCATCATATTCGTCCGCGATCCGGTTCGCCTCACGGCAGAGATCGCGGCACATAATGCCCCAGACAGTATTCCACTCTCTAACTTCAGCCAGACCCATCGAATGCGTGAGTGTCGCCTGGGGGTCGAAATCCACCACCAGAACACGGTAACCATCAAGCGCGGCCGCATTCGCCAAGTGCTGGGCAACGACAGTTTTGCCGACACCACCCTTAAAGTTCGAAACCGCTACTCTCATAGCCCGGCCTGCCGGCCTTTGAGGCAGAAGGCTTTTACCTCTAAATCTCAGGCGCCGTCTCAACTCATTTATCTCAGCCAGAGAAAACCATCTTTGCCGCCCATCATCTTCAGTCGCCCCTTGCGGAAGAGACGGATCTTCGGCCAACTTCTTTCTCAAGGTGTCCGCCGGGACATCAAACATGAACTGGCTAATTTCCCAGATCGAGAATGGTCGAAGCACTTTCTCGTCAGCGGGCGAGAAAGTAGCGCGGCGGACGGCAGCCTGTTGGGCCAGGCTTCGTTCGTTCATAGCTTGAAGGTCGGTGTGGTCACGCATGGTGCTGCTCTTGTTATATCACGGATGTCTTCTAATAACGCGATTTTGGAAAACTGCAAAACGTAAAGAATGGAATTTCCGCTTTTTCGCCTCCGACTCGGTAAAAACGGGAGGTATTTCGAAAGCGAAGCTATGTTTTGGTGACAGGCAGCGACCAATTACCAGATATATGGTGACACTCGACCCCCAATATGGTGACAGCATAGTGTCACCTATAACCTATTAACCGAATTTTCTTTTGATTTTGAAGAAAGAGGCGGTCATCCTGTTTTTCAAAGCCCGTTGACAAACTACGGGATTTCATCACACTGAACCCAATTGATGGAATCGGTCAGCGAAACCGATCCGCTCGAGGCACAGTGGCAGTATCAAAATGGAAATAAAACGATTTACAGGATTTCAGGCCGGTTCTCAGAAGTACGATCTTTTGACTGCAATCTCTGTTGCGGGATTGAATGGCACACCCGGTTTTCAATGTTCGATGATGCGGCTCATTGCGTTGATAACGGCCCGATACAACTGGCGCACTGATGAGCTGACGGTCGGACAAAAAGAAATGGCCCGCCTCTGGTCTGTGGACGAACGAACCGTCAAGAGAGAAATTAAGCGATTGACGGATTCAAGTATACTTCTCCAGCTTAGGCCTGGGGTTAGAGGCCGCGTCGCAGCGTACCGACTCAACTACACGGAAATTTACCGTCTGAGCGAACCGGTTTGGCGAAATGTTGGTTCTGATTTTGTATCGCGCATGGAGACACAAACTCCAAAACCGACCGAAAAGGTTGTTCATGTACAATTTGGCCAAGAAAAACCAGAAGCTGTTGAACATGAGGGACAAGACCTTCAGGATCCGTGGGGCAGGGCGCTTCGGCGCCTATCAGAGTCTGAAGCACTATTGTTTAAAAGTTGGTACTGCGATCTCAAATTTGTTGAAATACAAGATCAGACAATCACCTTGCGCGCACCCAGCAAGTTCATCGCACAGTACATTCAATCTCACCATTTGAAACCTTTACTTGGAGCGGTCCAGCTCGAGTTCGGGCGAATTCAGAAAGTGTGTTTGCTCGGCTAACAATCCAGATTTGTAAGTCGCACGCTGTGCCGTGAGACAACCGAAATTGCTGATTTCAACCGTTGAGTTTGGCCTCGAACATCCCGATGGTTTTCAGAATGTTGTCGAACAAGGGGGGATCCCCGATGATCATTTCTTGCATCCCCACATAGTCCCGGCGCAGCGCTGCTTTCAGCTCAGGGTTCGGTAGCAATCTTAGTGATCCGGGCCTGGCATTCTCGTAGTTAGCCCAAGCCGCTTTGAAGAAGACGGACTTATGGTGTGCAACCTGATCCAGCAAATCGATCTGTTCGATAGCGCGAGAATGGGTCTCGTGTTTGATCAACTGAGCCATGTCGTAATAATGGCGCGACATACGGTCAGCCAGAGGTTTGGTGATGTCCTGATGATAGAGCATATGCAGGATCGTGGCTTTCTCCCAGAATGTGCGTTCAACACCCAAGACCTTCACATCGACGTCGCTCGCCTCCAACAGGTCTGGAAATGCCTGATGCACATAAGGTGATATCCTGCGGGACTCGGCTGGAAGGTGAACCCCACGGGCGCCAAATTCGAACCGCACTACCGGCTGGATGTAGCCGCTGGCCGCACTTGTCTCGGATGGATAGGCGAAAAGCAAGGTTTGTGCATCATTAGGATCGACCGAGAGGGAAAAGTGCTGATCAAGCACGGCGCCAAACTTGATCTTGGTTTCTTTCAGAAGCGGTCCTGAGACTACTTTGGTGGCCGTATCCTGAAGCTCCTGCAGCAGTTGCTTTTGTTTTTTGCCTGAAAGGGCAGGGTGCTCGGGGTCACGTGTGCCGTCGAAACCGAGCTGTGCCCGGTCGAGAGACAGATCCACGTCTTCTGAGAACCGATGGATGATGTCATAGACCTTGGATAGCGATGTCCCACCCTTGAAGATCATGTGAGTGCCAAAAGAGGGCAGGGCGAATAGATGTTTCAGCGACCAGCAGACCCAGAAATCCTTCTCAACGATTGCCTTGGAAATGCCAAGCTTTGCGGCCGTTTCCTGAAACGCTTCTTCACGGTTCTTTGGAGTATCGTTGGCAAACTGGTCCAAGATCAGACCCATGCCACGATTTGCTGCACTACCGGGTGCATCCAGGCCGGAACATATCTACTTTGTCTTGCGAGCAATGCGCGGTCCTTAACATCCAGATTGCGGGCCAGCGTGTCGACAACACGGCTATCCACCCGGTTTTTGCCAACATAGCGTAACGCCTGAAATACGGCGCCGGTTTTCTGGCCTGCACCAACTAGCGTTTTGGATGATGCATTCCGGAACTGGATGACTTGTCGACCAACTGTCTTGGTGCGGGTCGGGCCGTCGGTCATGTAAGTCGGCTTGGACGGCACTTGGGTCGACAGCCCCAACTGGTTGGCTGCCATGGCAGGGGAGGGCTGTAGAACCTGATTGTCTTTGCGTGCAATCGCTTTGGCAATGTCATCGGCTGACGGAGACAACAGCCCTAATCGGGCGCTCTTTCTCGGATAGTCATAAAGCCCACGCGTTAACCGTCGGATCATCCCTTGATCTGCCAAACGCGACAATGCCTGATCCACACTTGCGCGGGAGCCAATATCCAGAAAGTCGGTTGGCGCAAAGATTGCGCCCCGGCCTTTTCCGATGATGCGTTGTCTAATCGATGAAGTGATCATAGTTTTCTCCTTGTCAGAAAATATAATACTTTTTTCTGACTTACAAGTTAGCAGAGTATCTGGGTGATTTTGTAAGTTGAGCGGGAAGTGGAAGTTCGCTGCAGTCGCTACGCATGCTCGCAGGAAATGCGGAAGCTGACGTTTAGATAGCTTCCCAAGCGAGCATCTTTCTGTCCCGCCGCAAGGCGGCTCCGAGTTCGTACTTCATATGAATGGTCCATGCCGAAACTGGCGCAATGGGCGGGAAACGAACCTTCGTCGTGTCAATCCCGAACTCCGCTATGCGGCCTAAGCCGAGCTAGAGCTTGTCCACGCCGGTCATATTGATTGAATTCCGAAAGTGTGGAAACGTTCATATGGTAGACGCGTTAACGGCGATATTTCACATGAAGCGTATCCTGTTCTCAGTTGTGTTTTGTTTTCTGCCTGCGATGGTGCTGGCGGACAAAGTTGCCTTGGTAATTGGCAATGCGAACTACCAACATGTCAGCAATCTCAAAAACCCGTCGAATGATGCGATCGACATTGCAGAGGCATTGCGCAGGATCGGGTTTGAGGTCACAACAGGTCTTGATCTGGATTACCGCGACATGCGCCTTGCCATACGTGACTTTGGAGAAAAGGCAAAAAACGCCGAGTCGGTCATCGTATACTTCGCCGGCCACGGCATCGAGTTGGACAACACGAACTTCCTGATCCCTGTCAGTGCGGAACTGCGGAGCGACCGTGACATCGAACTCGAGGCAATCCGCCTCAACACATTGATTAGCTCCATCGCGGGCGCACCCGGCTTGAAGATCGTGTTGGTTGACGCCTGCCGCAACAATCCATTCCTCGCGACTATGGAGCGCACAAACAGCACCCGCTCAATTGGACGCGGACTTGCACGTATCGATCCGGGAGGTGTGTTGGTTGGATATGCTGCAAGGAGCGGAACGCTGGCGCTTGACGGCGATGGCCGCAACAGCCCCTATGCTCAGGCTCTGCTCAACCACATCGAGGAACCCGGACTTGAGATTGGCAAGTTGTTTCGGCGAGTCCGCGACAGGGTTTACACTCTGACAGAAGGCTATCAGGAGCCATTTACTTATGGCTCGCTTCCCGCCAGAGACATTTTTCTTGTTCCAGATGCGGCTGCAGGCTCGACGCCAGAGGAAGAAATTGAGCGTGTCGAAGACCAGATTTATGCGGACTTTGAACTTGCGCGTTCGCTCGGAAGGCTTGATGCGATCGAGATGTTTCTGGAGCGATACGAAGGCGAAAGGGATCATTTTGCAGTCGCGCTCGCCCTTTCGTTGCGGGACGACTTGCTTGCTGAGCACCAGAAGGACGAAGTGCCGGGCAACAGTAGTACTGCGCGAGACAAAGTAGCAGCTCTTGTGCCGACATCGCCTCAAAGCGCGAAGGATGATACAGAGACGCGCAGCCTGATCCGTGATATACAAACTGAGCTAAATCGCGTTGGCTGCAGCGCTGGCACAGCGGACGGTGTTGCGGGCCCACGCACGAGATCTGCTTTCTCTCGGTATATCAGCGCTAGAGAGAATCTTGGACTGACGCCTGAGAGCCTCGAGACCAGTGAAACTCTTGCCGCACTTCGAGGAGAGCAAGGAAGAGTCTGTAATCAGTTGGTCGCGCCGTCTTTCGCGACTTTTGATGGTGACTACATTGTCTTAATCAGACGCAGATGGGACGATGATTATTGGCAAACAACCAGTCGGCCCGACAAGGCCTATTTCCCCGGAAAAATCGAGCCACTTGCAGCCTTGCGCATCAATCGCAATGGAGACAAGCTGACCTTGCTATCTGCCCAAGGCTTTGCGGCCGAAGGGCCTTGGTTTAGGGACTTCACTGGCAAATTCGATGACTCCGGTCAGTTGAAATTGC
The DNA here is from genome assembly GCF_056531525.1 of Ruegeria sp. N11. NCBI lineage: Bacteria > Pseudomonadati > Pseudomonadota > Alphaproteobacteria > Rhodobacterales > Roseobacteraceae > Ruegeria > Ruegeria sp. N11. Next base: position 34,528 of record NZ_JBQFLX010000020.1, on the reverse strand, counting down.
GCTTCACATTGAGTTCGCATTTCGGGCAGGCGACACCCTATAAGGTCAATATAAGCGTCAAACTGCCCGAAGGACTTTCGCCAGGAAGAAGGCTTGTCTACGAGCCGCGCAGGATTGACGGGCAGTTTTTTCTGAATTTTCTAATACGCCGTGTCAGTTGAAACTTTAAAGCGATGTCCTTGCCTGCTCCGCAAGAAGACCGTCGCTCTGGGCTCCTCGTCGCTGTTCGCCGCAGATTTCGCCAAGGTCTTGTTTGGGCCGTCCGCGAAGACGGCCCAAGTTGTTAGATTTCAATGGCCTCTGCGATCGCAAGCGCATCTTCCAGCTCAACACCGAGATACCGGACGGTGCTGTCCATCTTGGTGTGCCCAAGTAGCAGCTGGACCGCCCGCAGGTTGCCGGTCTTCTTGTAGATCTGTGTGACTTTTGTCCTCCGCATCGAATGCGTTCCGTATGCACTGGCCTCCAGACCGATCGACGTGACCCAATCCCGGACGATCCGGGCGTACTGGCGTGTCGAGATGTGCAAGCGTTCATGGAAACGACCCGGCCATAGGTACTCCGAGCCGACCATGAGCTCATCTTCCATCCACTTTTCAACCGAGGCGCGTGTGCCTTCGGAGATTTCAAAACGAACCGGCTTCTGCGTTTTGCTTTGCAACACCGAAGCTCGTTCCTTGATCTGGCCGGACGCCATCACGTCGACGACTTTCATCTTCACGAGATCGCAGCCACGCAGTTTGCTGTCGATTGCCATATTGAACAGCGCCAGGTCCCGATGGTTCTCGGCGAGTTCAAGTCGAACACGGATTGCCCAGACGTGTTTTGGTTTCAGTGGCCGTTTTTGCCCAACGATGCGCCCTTTGTTCCAAGCCGGGCGAAGCGCACGAATGGCCGGTAAGTTTGGTGTTTCCATGACTGATCCTCCGATCCGCCATGCCCTCCCACAACGACAACCTGACGTTGACGATGCCTCCATATCACGGGATGCTGCGTCGCATCCGAGGTCGGGGCTGAGCCCAAATTGACCAATTCTGTCGTCAGGATCAATTGGCGCATACTGTCAAGAAGCTGCCACTCAAATTCGCGGATCAACGCAAAGCGAGTGAGAGTTTGCGGTCCGCACGTTCCACCAAATGCTTCAATCGGTGGCAGTTAACTTCGGGTCAGACGAAGATCGCTTCAGACGCCATATGTGCAAGATCGAACCCAGATGAATGCTGCACCAATGCGCGAATTGCGAGATTTTCCAGGCTCTGATGCTCAGGAAACGGGAGTGTGAATCCTACGGGGCAAAAGAATCCTTGACCAATTCCAACATCAGCTCTAGTAAAACTGAAATGACGTTTTGCTAGATGAAACGATTGCGAATGATTATGTGGAGCCGCGCATGTCGCGAAGCCACAAACCAACCAACAGTTCGGGAGGAGCCTGACATGATGAAAGATAACCAAAAACTGAAGCTCACCACGGCGCTAGTGGCAGGTGGCCTGGCCATTGCTTCGCCTGCCTTTGCCGAGGGAGAGGTCGTGTTTGCGTCCTGGGGAGGCTCGTTTCAGGATGCCTTGCGCTCAGCCATGCTGGAACCTGCCGCTGGTGCGCTGAATATCACTGTCAAGGAAGATACGACAAACGGCATTCAGGACGTGCGCGCGCAGATCACGGCGGGTGCCGTTGCATGGGACGTTACAGAACAGGATTTGCCTTCGTGTGAAACCCTGAGCCGGGAAGGCAGCCTTGAGCCGATCGACTATTCGATTGTTGACACCACAGGCATTCCGAAAGAGCTGATCCATGACAATTACATCGGCTTCATCAACTTCACCAAGGTGATTGCCTATCGCAAGGATGCATTTGGCGACAATGGCCCGTCCAATTGGGCAGAGTTCTGGGATCTGGAAAACTTCCCCGGCAAGCGCGGTATGCACGGCAAGGTGAACTATAACCTCGAAGCCGCGCTCATGGCGGATGGTGTGCCGATGGCCGAGATCTATGACACGTTGGCCACGAATGAGGGCAAGGCGCGCGCATGGGACAAGCTGGGTGAGATTGCCCCCGAAGTTACCGTTTGGTATCGCGGCGGGTCGCAATCGGCGCAGTTGCTGCGTGACGGCGAAGTGGACGTGATCCATATGGGCCATAACCGCGTAGAAAGCGTGATCGCGTCGGGCATTGATGTGGCCTATGCCTTTGATGGCGGCACGATGGACGTGGACTGCTTGTTGGTTCCCAAGGGGGCTCCGAATAAAGACAACGCGATGCGCCTTATCAACGAATTGCTGAGCGCCGAAGCACAGGCGAGGCTGGCGGTGACCATGCCGTTGGGTCCGGTGAATTCGGGTGCCTTCGGCACCGGGATAATCTCGGATGAGATGGCAGTGAAGGTCAACACACATCCCGACAACTATGGCAAGCAGCTTCTGGTCGATCCGAACTTTTACATCGGCCAGCTGGGCGAGTTGACCGAAGAGTTTGACACGCTGATCCAACAGTAAAAAATATCTGGGCGCGGCACATCTTGTGCTGCGCCCATTTTTGTCAGGTTAGGAGCCCCCATGTCACCTGCAGCCCACTCCCTTCCCATCGATATATCCAACCTGTGCAAGGCCTACGGATCGGTCAAAGCGCTGAATGACGTGTCTTTGAACATCGCCGCGGGCGAGTTCCTGACATTGCTGGGGCCATCAGGCTCCGGCAAGACGACGCTTTTGATGGCGCTGGCCGGATTTGTGCGTCCTGATGGCGGGTCGATCCGGTTTGGCGAACAGGAAATGATTGCAACGCCGCCCCACAAGCGCGGCCTTGGCATGGTGTTCCAAAGCTATGCGTTGTTTCCGTTCATGACGGTCGCAGAAAACGTGGCTTATCCGTTGAAAATTCGCGGGGTGTCCAAAAGCGATCAGAAGGCCCGCGCCGAGCGCGCGCTGGAGACCGTGCAGCTGGGCGGTTATGGCGACCGGCGCATCACGCAATTATCCGGGGGACAAAGACAGCGCGTGGCCCTTGCCCGCGCCATGGTTTTTGAGCCGCAGATCATTCTGATGGATGAGCCGTTGTCAGCGCTCGACAAGAAGTTGCGCGAACATATGCAAATCGAATTGAAGGCGCTGCATGAAAAGCTGGATGCAACTGTCGTTTACGTGACCCATGACCAGCGCGAAGCCCTGACGATGTCGGACCGGATTGCAGTGGTCAATCATGGGCGGATCGAACAGATCGCGACGCCTGAGCGGCTCTATCGCCAGCCGCATAGTTTCTTTGTGGCGGATTTTATCGGGGAATCCATTTCCCTGCCGGTTAGTGTAGCGAATGACACGGCGCAGCTTGGCGAGCGCGTTCTGAAATCCAATACGCCTATTGCGCTGGGCAGCGGAGGCCATCGTCTGATCATCCGGCCCGAGTTGCTGGAAGTCACAGCAGGCGCGGTGCCAGACGCCGCCAATGACCTGTCCGGCCAAGTGCATGACATCATTTATCAGGGCGACAGCGTTCTAGTGATCGTTCAGCACGACAGCGCTGGTCAGATCAATGTGCGTGTGCCTGCCAATCGCGCGGGCCAAACCGGGTTGCCGTCGAAGGGAGAGCAAATCGGCCTTGCCCTGCATCCCGAAGATACGATCATCGTACCGGAACATGTGGCATGAGTATCGCCGAGACGTATGAAGGTGCTGGGACTCTTCAGAATGCCAGCACGCTCAAATCCGAAGAACGCCGCGAAAAACTGACGTTTCTTGGGCTTTCGATGCCTGCGGTTTTGACGATCTTGATCGTCGTCTTCCTGCCGATTTTCTGGCTGTCTTCGCTGTCGTTTTTCAATGCGGCAGGCGAACTGAGCACGGAAAATTACACGCGCATCTTTAGTAGTGCTCTCTATCGGCGAACCTTTGTCGTCACGTTTCAGATCAGCATTGCCGTGACGGTGATTTGCGTCCTTCTCGGCTACCCGCTGTGCTACTGGCTGACAAAGATGCCGAACAAAACAGCGGCCATTCTGATGGTGTTTGTGCTGGTCCCCTTCTGGACCTCGGTTCTGGTGCGGACCTATGCGTGGCTGGTGCTTTTGCAGCGCAATGGGATCATCAATTCGTCGCTGATGTCACTTGGCATTATCGAAGAACCGCTGCAACTGGCGCACAATCTGACCGGCTCCATCATTGGCATGGTGCATATCATGCTGCCTTTTTTGGTTCTGCCGCTCTACGCCACTATGCGCAATATTGACGGCGACCTGGTCCGAGCCGCCGTGGGCCTTGGTTCCAGCCCGCGCGGGGCCTTTTGGCGGGTATTTTTCCCAATGTCCCTGCCGGGCCTTTTTGCCGGCATCGTGCTGGTTTTCATCCTGTCGCTTGGGTTCTTTGTCACACCGGCTTTGCTGGGCGGTGGCCGGGTTCAGATGCTGGCGCAGCGTATCGAAAGCACCATCACAGTCTATTCGAACTGGGGGGCCGCATCAGCCCTGGGCGTGGTCCTGCTGTTGCTGGCGCTGGCGATGATCTGGCTGATGAACCGTGTCTTCGGGCTCGACAAACTGTTTATGCGCTGAGGATCTGAAAATGGAACAAGTCGGACAACGTAAAATCGACGGCCTGTGGCTGACAGTGGTCGGCATTGCTGTGCTGTTCTTTCTCATCCTGCCCACGCTGATCGTTATCCCGATGTCGTTTTCGGGGGCATCCTATCTGGAATTCCCGCCGACATCGCTCTCGTTTCGCTGGTACGTGGCCTATGTCACGTCGCCGGAATGGATGAGCGCAACAAAGACCTCGCTGATCGCGGCGGCGCTGACCACGGCAATCGCGACGCCCCTGGGCTCACTTTGTGCCTATGGTCTGCATTGCTCTGCGCCTCGTATCAGGAGCGCGGCTCAAATCCTTGTGATCATGCCGATTGTCGTGCCAGTGATCCTGATCGCTGTTGGAGTGTTCAGCCTCTATGCCAAGCTGGGGCTCAATTACACACTGACCGGGATCGTGATCGCCCATACTGCGCTGGCGCTGCCATTCGTGATCGTGACGGTGATGTCGGGATTGCAGAATTATGATTTCGATCAGGAGCTTGCAGCGCGCAGCTTAGGGGCGTCCCGTGCATACGCATTGTGGACAATCACCGTACCGCAGGTGAAATTCTCGATCCAGACAGGGGCTTTTCTGGCATTTATCACGTCGCTGGACGAGGTTGTGATCTCGATGCTGGTCTCGGGCGGGGAAAACGCCACAATCACCCGGCGCATGTTCAATTCACTGCGTGATCAGCTTGATCCGACAATCGCGGCGATCTCGACCTGTCTGATTGTCGTGTCCATCACGGCGCTTATCGGTGTGCAGATGATCGGGCGTCGGAAAGACAAGGCACAATGATGCGGGTCTTATTTTTCGCCAAACTCCACCCGAATCTGGCGGGCGGCATCAAGGACCGCCGCGCGATACTTTTCGACGGCTGTGTCATTGAAGCGGACGCGCAGGCCGGACAAGCTGATCGCGCCCAGCAATTCATCTTCGAACCCAAGAACAGGAACCGACAGTCCGGCGACGTCAGGATCGCGTTCACCAAGGCTGAGATAATACCCGGCCTTTCGGATGCTGGCCGCCTGTTTTCCCTGCCGGATGGAATAAGCATCCAGCACCTGACCCGAAGAGCCCATGCTCAGCGGAATGATCTCGCCCTCCTGAACGTGATCCCGCGCAAGCCTTGGCGAATTGACCCGGTAGAGGCACACGCCAGAGTTGCCGCGTTGCACATAAAACGACGCACTTTCGCCGGTCGCATTCACCAAATTCGCAAGCACCGGTCGCACAATTGGCCCCATCCGCAGGTTTTGGCGAAACACGGATCCAAGACGCCACAAAGACGGCCCGAGGTGAAACAGACCCTCGGCGTCTCGCGTAATATGACCAAACTTTTCAAGCGACACGCTCAGACGCAGAATTGTCGCCTTGTTGACCCCGCTGCGGTCCGCAACCTCCTTCAAAGAGAGGCCTGCATCGCCCGGCTCAAAGATGTCCAGCACACGCAATGCGCGCTCTACCGCTTCGACACCACCATTGGCGTCAGGGGATCGGGGCTTGTCGGGCATAGGCAGACCTTTCGACGCAAATCCGTCGCTTTTTATAGCCGGTTTGAGCGCAATTGGAAATCGCAAATAACGAAGGCGTCTGGCAATGAATAGCGCGCGGAAACAAATGATAACAGCTGGTTATGCGGACCTTCCTTTTGGCATTCATTCGCAATGTAAGGCTGATTGTGTTGGGGTTATGGGCGTTCCGAGCGAAGTTAACACCGGGCCCCGATCCGGCACCTCTCTGGCACCCGATGCGCTGCGCAAAATGACTGCCCAACTTGGGATCGGACTGCCTGTAGATGGTCGGGATCTTGGCAATCTGGACCTGTCAGGGGATTGGCCTGCCGCGTTGGAACAACTTGTGACGCAAATGGTGGATCACGGTGTTGTACCCGTTGTCTTGGGTGGCGCGTCTGATGTCGCCTCGGGTGTGCTGGGGGCCTTGCCTGATCTGCCAGTTGTCGCGGCCATGCCGTTGGCCCGGCGTGATATCGCGACGCGAACAGCCAACACGATCTGGGTGGGATTGAACGGCGATCAACCTGCTGGTGTCTGGGATCTGATCAGCCAGCGCAAGATGGATTGGCGCACCGCGCGGCAGTTGGATGAAGGGCACGGCGACTATTCTGACACGCCCGAGCGCGCTGTCTTGTGGATCGACATATCGGTCATTGATCTGGGGCATGCAGCTGGCAGCGTCGGCCTAAATCCCGGCGGGATGAAACCTGAAACGCTGGTTTCCGTCATTGGTGCCATGTCCTGTAAATGGCAGGCGATTGTGATCACCGGCCTTGCGCCTGCGCGCGACACCAGGGGAATGTCGGAACTGGCGGCGATCGAAACCCTGAACGCGGCGTTGCACAATGAGTGAAGCGGCGCAAATACAGTTTGACGCGATCCCCAGTTTTCTGGGCGCATCCATTGGCGATCTGGAAGATCTCGTGCCCGGTCAGGTCGCGATTGCAGGCTATTTTTGTGACAATCTCGCCCGGCCATCGGCAGGGCAACGCTATCTCGCGCGCCAGCTTCGGTATGCGTCCTGCCCCACAGTAACACCCGCGAATGCAATTGACCTTGGGGACGTGAACGTCTTTCCGCTAGAACCTGACAAGCATTTTCTCGCAGTTGCCTCGCAATGTGAATCGGTTCTTGAAACCGGTGCCCGCATGGTGTTGGTAGGCGGCGATTCCAGCGGTTTGGAAGCGCTTGACGTCGCCGCAAGACAGGTCACAGGTGCGGATGTTCCCATCATTGGGGTCAATGGCGGCGCAGTGAGCCATTTGCCCCGCACCCAACCGGTCATCCTGTCTGTGGATTTACAAGAGCTTGCGGGCAAATGGGTATCGCACCCGCATCGCCTGACGGGAATGTCACCAGCACAAATGATCGCGCAAATTGACGCCACCCCGGGCGATACCATCGCGGCTGCGGTTTTTGGGCTTGCCCCGGAACTGGACAACCGTGGCAAGGCTGAAACCCGCGCTGCACTGGCGATCCTGCAAGCGGTCACAGCTCGTCTTGAGAAAGGAGCAGGCTGATGCCTCTACGTTCGGCCCCGTTGCCGCGCATGGCAGGGCATCTGTCGTTCATGCGCTCTCAGACCAAAGCAATCGGCGACGTCCGGTCTGGAGATCTGGCCGTACTGGGCATCCCGTTTGAAGATACAAACGCACCTCATGCAGGGCAATCTCTGGCGCCGCGTGCATTACGCGAAACCTCGGTCTATTTCGGTTGGCACGCAAATCCACAATTCAGTCACCCCGTAGATATCGATGCGCGTCAGGATATCAGTACCGATGGCCTGCACGAGCGGCTTTGTGATCTCGGAGATATTGCACCGGGGTCCGAAGATGCGATCCACGCGGCCTTGAAGGCGGCCATGCGTCAGATCAGCGACAATGGCGCCTGTGCAATCTTTTTGGGCGGATCAGATCGCATGTCCGAGACGGCGCGGAGCGCGCTCCCTCATTGTCAGACAGTGCAGCTTGGCGGTACACCAGCCGATGCGCGCGATTTTCATATTGCGCCCTTGCCGAACGGAACGACCACGCCGGTAAATAGAGATACTGCCGCGCAGCGTGCCGCGTTTTCAGAGTGGCGGGATCCATCAAAGCCGTTGTTTGTTCGGTTTGATCTCTCGGTGTTTGAAACATCGCTCAGTGCGCTTTGTGATCGGCCCCGTTTGGGGGGCTGCGATCTTGCGACGGTGGTGCAATGGCTTGAGCTTTTGGGACGGCACGAGGTCAGCGCCATTATGTTGACCGGTCTGAATCCGAACCGTCCCGGAATGGGTGTCGTGAAGGTTGGCCAACGCCTGATGGTCACGGCTCTTCTGGCGTTTATCTATGCGCGCCTCGGCTTTGGGATTGATTTTCCGCGCCGCCAAACTTCCAAGGAAAAAGTACTGACATGACTGCAGCGATAACGACATTTCTCCCGCCTCTGGCACAACCGGGGTATCGGCTGTTTGATGGGCCTCTGCTCGATGCCGCCGACGTCCGTCCGGGCCAAATCGGTGTGGTGGGTATGCCCAGCGATTGGACACATTCAAGCCGGCTCGGAACCAGGTTTGGTCCCGAGGCGCTGCGTAAGGCAACGACGGTATTGCAATCCATGCGACCGCAGGGGGTCAGTTTTGATCCAGATACGGGCCAAAGAAGCGCAACGGCCAGCGACTGGCTCGTGGATTGCGGGGATGCAGTGATCACCCCTGAGGATGTAGACGCAACCACCGAGGCCATTGCCGCAATGACCGAGGCGCTGAGCGTTGGAGGGGCGATCCCTCTGGCACTGGGCGGTGATCACTATAATAGCTTCCCGGCCTGCCTTGGCTATTCCCGTGGGTTGGCCAAACGCGCACCAAATGCACGTTTTGGGTATATCCAGATCGACGGTCATCTGGATTTCTCTGACCGGCTTGGCGCGTGGGGCAGCCATAACCACGCAACCAATGCCCGTCGGATTTCCGAACTGCCCAATGTCGACGTGTCCAATATGGTTTGGGTCGGGATCACCGGTTGGGTCGACAGCGGTGAACTCGCCTTGATCGAAGAGCAGGGCGGTCGGGTGTTTTCGGCTGGCGACGTACATAAATTGGGGACGGCAGAGGCAATTCGTCAGGCGTTGGAGCATGCCATGAAGGGATGTGACGAACTGTATCTGTCAATCGACATCGATGCGATGGACGCTGGCTACCTCCCCGGCACCGGCTCAATCGTTCATAGCGGTATTACACCGCGTCAGTATTACGATCTGCTGGATGGGCTGGCCGAGGCCCCGTTGGGTGGACTGGATATTGTTGAGGTGTCCCCTCCTCTTGATCCGTCGGAGCGTACCGAATTTCTGGCTGCAGAAATGTTGTTCCGGATCCTGCGTCGCTTCCGCACACAACCTGTGACCGGGGCGGTGACAGAGCAATGATGGACTACAAAGGAACAGAGCAGCTGGGTGGGTTTTCCCATGCAGGAAAAACACTTGCGCCCGCGACACGGCCCTGGATCACAGACCTGTCAGCGCTTTGCCCTTACGAGGGCCTGCAACCCGGGAACCTACCGGAATTTGAACGCGACCCGAATTGGGACAACTGGGCGCTCACCGACAGTCCCAAAGACCCGAACCTGCGCCTGAACTGGCATCTATTTGAGGACGGTGGAAGAAGATTGATGGTCGCCGACCGGATGCTTATGAGCCGCGTCAGCTGGCAGGATCTGGATGATGCGGGGTATGTCCATGGCACAGAGCTGTCGATTGATGGACGCCTGTTTCGCTGCCGGTTGCTTACGGGGGGGGATACGCCCTGTAGTGACCCTTTTCAGGGGGCGACGCGCCCCAATGAATGGGATGCGCTGGTGGGGGGCAGCGGGGCGTTGAACGCTCCGCAACCGGACCCGGCCAATAGTACAGCACCGCTTTGCCCGGATCATCTGACCTCGCCTCATAACCGTTTGTGGAACTGGTTCGGCGCGGTCAGCTGGACCGCCGAACCGGTTGCCAGACGGGCCGATGGGCGGGTGTGCAGGGGCTATCATGGCCCGACCTATTTTTACGTGAATACTGTGGACCACCGGCATGAAGATATCGGGTGGCGACCAGTTCTTGAGGAAGCGCTATGACTGCAAACCCCTTTGCCAACTTTATCGCCGGATCATGGGTTGCTAGCAGCGACGCGGCCCCCAATGTCAACCCGTCCGACCTGAACGACACGATCGGCGAGTATGCCCGGGCAAGCGCCGATCAAACGGTTGACGCAATCGAGGCCGCGGCCGCGGCCCTGCCGAATTGGCGCAAGACATCGCCTCTGGTCCGGTTCGAAGCGCTCGACCGGATCGGGTCGGAAATCCTCGCCCGTGTAGACGAGCTGGGCGATATGCTGGCCCGCGAAGAGGGCAAAACCTTGCCCGAAGCCAAGGCCGAAGCGCATCGCGCCGGGCATTTGTTCAAATATTTCGCGGCTGAGGCGTATCGTGCGACCGGCGACACCTACCAATCTCTGCGCGAAGGTGTGTCGCTAAATGTTGTACGCGAGCCAATCGGCGTTGTGGGCGTAATCACGCCCTGGAATTTCCCACTGGCGATCCCCGCATGGAAAATCGCACCCGCTCTGGCCTATGGCAATACGGTTGTGTTCAAACCTGCCGAACTGGTGCCCGGATCGGCATGGATGTTGTCCGATATTATTGCCCGTGCGGGCGTGCCTGAGGGGGTGTTCAACCTTGTGATGGGAAAAGGCCGTGAGGTTGGGGAGGCAATCGTTACGCACCCCAAGGTGTCCGGGGTCACATTCACCGGTTCCACACCCGTCGGTCGCCATATGGGGGCGGCGCTGTTTGCGCGAGGAGCGAAAATGCAGCTGGAGATGGGGGGGAAGAACCCCTTGATCGTGCTGGATGACGCCGATCTGGATCTGGCGGTGCACTGCGCCGTTCAGGGCAGCTTTTTCTCAACCGGACAACGCTGCACAGCGTCTTCCCGCCTGATTGTGACCGAGGGCATTCACGACGCATTTGTTGACCGTCTTTGCGCGGCAATGAAAGACCTTCGGATCGGTGATGCGCGCGCTCCGGAAACCCAGATTGGTCCGGTCGCCAGTGAAGCGCAGCTCGCCATCGACAAACGATACGTGTCTCAGGCTGTGGATGACGGTGCAACGCTTGCCGCAGGTGGTGGCGAGGTCAAATCCAAAACAACCGGCCATTACTTTGCGCCTGCGTTGTTTACGGATGTGTCACCCGACGCAGCCGTGGCACGAGACGAAATCTTTGGGCCCATCGCCGCCGTGTTACGCGTGCCGGATTACGACGCCGCCCTGGCCACGTCCAACGACTGCGAATTTGGATTGTCCGCAGGAATTGTCACGCGGGATCCCGCCAAAATCGATCACTTCTCGCAGAACGCCGAAGCAGGCATGATACAAGTCAATCTGCCCACCGCCGGCATGGATTTCCACGCACCCTTTACGGGCCGAAAGGGATCCTCTTATGGTGCACCGGAAAAAGGCAGCTATTGCCGCGAGTTTTTCACGGCGGCCAAGGTTGTACACGCGGGGCGCGGATAATGTCGCAGACACCTTTGAAGGGCATTCGTGTTCTTGATCTGACCAATGTCCTTGCCGGTCCGTTCTGTTGTCATCATCTGGCGCATCTGGGCGGCGAGGTTATCAAGGTCGAAGCCGTCGGTCGGGGCGATCTCGCCCGCCAACTGGGGGCCGACCCAGAGCTGAACAAAGTCAACATGGGCGTGTCCTTTCTCGCCCAGAACGCGGGCAAGAAATCGGTCACGGTCAACCTCAAGAACCCACGGGGTCGAGAGATTTTTCTGAAACTGGTCGAAACTGCAGATGTCGTGGTTGAAAACTTCCGGCCCGGCGTCATGACGCGCCTCGGCGTGGGCTACCAGACCCTGAAAGAGGCCAATCCGACCCTCATCTATTGTGCTATCTCCGGCTTTGGCCAAGAGGGCCCGTGGATACGCCGCCCGGCTTATGACCAGATCATACAGGGAACCTCGGGTGTGATGTCGATCACCGGGGATAGCGACAGCGCGCCGCTGCGCGTTGGATATCCGGTGGCAGACACTGTGGGGGGCATCACCGCAGCCTTTGCGATTTCATCTGCTCTGAACGCCAATCCGCGCGGCACCTTTATTGATGTGTCGATGCTGGAATCGGTGCTGGCGACAATGGGCTGGGTGGTGTCGAACTATCTGATCGCCGGCGTCAATCCGACTGCCAATGGCAATGAAAACCCCACTTCGGCGCCTTCCGGTGCGTTTGAAGCGAAGGGCGGGTTGATCAACATTGCCGCAAACAAAGACCAGCAATGGGAGCTACTGACGGACCACCTGGGATTGGCCGCGCTGCGCGAGCGGCCTGAATATGCCACGCGCGAGGATCGCAAACGCAATAGGCTGGCTCTGAAAACTGAGCTGGAGACCGTGTTGAAGACCCGGTCACCGCGCGACTGGGCCAAGGAACTCAATAGCATTGGTGTGCCATCAGGAGCGGTTTTGACAGTGCCGGAAGTATTGGAAATGCCGCAGGTTGCAGACCGCGGTTTCCTCGACCAGTTTGAAAACGTCCCCGGCGTCGGACGCGACATTCAGGTTGCCACGACCGGGATCAAATTGGACGGCAGCGCGCCCACCGTCGATGCACCACCGCCCACATTGGGGCAGCACAACTCTCAAATCTGGAGCGAGTTAGGTCTTTCACCGGAAGACATTGAAAAACTGGCAAAGGATGGCGCGATATGACGGACCCCGCAGGACGCAATGACGCCGATGCCATTTGCCACTGGTGGCGCACCGAAATTATCGACATGGCTCCGGGGCGGATCGCCTTTCGCGGCCACCCGATCCAGGACCTGATCGGAAACGTCAGCTTTGCTCAGATGATCTGGCTCATGGTGCGCGGCAATTTGCCCACGCCAGAACAGGCGGCGCTTTTTGAATGCGCGCTGGTGGCGGGCGTGGATCATGGTCCGCAGGCGCCATCGATAGCCGCAGCGCGTATGGCCGCGACCTGTGGGCTGGGGCTCAACAACGTCATGGCCACCGGGGTCAACATGTTGGGTGACGTGCATGGCGGCGCCGGTGAACAATGCGCCGAGCTTTATTTCGACGTCGCCAAACGGATGGATGACGGCGCTGAACAGGAAGTTGCCGTCCGCGACGGTATCGCCGCCTGGTGTGAGGAAAATGGCAAGATCGTCTCGGGTTTTGGCCACCGTTTCCACAAGCCCGTCGATCCCCGCGCACCGCGATTGATGGCGTTGGTACGCGAGGCCGCGATGTCAGGCACTGTAGAAGGGCGATTTGCCGATATCGGTGAAGCTATACAGACGGAAATCGGACGTAAGCGCGGTGCCGATATCGCGATGAATATCGATGGGGCCACGGCTGTTATCTTTTGCGAATTGGGGTTCCCGGCACCGCTTTCCCGGGGATTGTTCTGTCTTTCCCGCTCGGTTGGCGTCTTGTCTCATGGCTGGGAACAGATTCAACAGGGCGGGCGGAACAAGGGGCCAATGCCGCCGCGTTATCTGCCGGAATATATTGGTGTCAAATCGGAGCGCTAACCCGATGACCATTGATGGTGCGAACGCCTAAATTCACACCGAACTTGGCATTGAAGCGCCACTGGCGTGTGGACTGTTTTGCCGGTCTCGGTCATTGGGCATCCCCCCCTAGAAGCAGACCCAACATGTTAGTCTGAACAAAGATTCACTTCTTTGGTGTTGTCTTTGAAGGTATTTCAATCCAGGCGAGAATCGATACATTTTCACGCTTGTTCTGACGTCAGCGAAGCGCACCGAGCTGCCATCGCGACAAGCGCGGCGAATTCACACTTGGTCCGCGATGCGTGAGTTTGTCGATCGCTGGATTTCGCAGTCGCAGCTAAAGTCCGGTCTGGTGGGCCGCACCGCAGCGATGCGCGCCCTCGGTCAACGGCAGCAAAGGGCCGATCTCCTAACAAGTTGTGGAAAGAAATTACGGGATCACCTTAGATCTCAGCGTTATCGCTCAGATTGAACCAAGTTGGCTATGCTAGTTCGCTGATCATCGATTTCAGATGGCGCATGTCGGTACCGCAGCATCCTCCAAATACTTGGATCGACGGATTCTGCCTCGCAATCGCGGCAATCTGTTTACCAAGTTCAGCTGGATCGCCTTCGTCCAGCTCATCTGCTTCGTCAAGTTCCGCATGCGAGCAACTCGAAGCGTTCGCCACAAGGCCTCTCAGCCGGGGGTGGTTGCCAAGCGCTCCGGCGAAATGGGTAGGGTGAGCGCAGTTGACCATAAAAAACAGCGCCGCCGAGTCGGTTGCTGCGTCGATCTGGTCAATTCCGTCCACAAGTTTGGTCCCGTCTGCCAGGCACCCGTCTGTCTCAACAACCAGAGACATGATGATCGGCAGTTCAGCGTCCCGGGCGGCGAGGATGCATCCCGCTGCCTCGCTTGGGCGGTTGAATGTATAAGCGGTGACCAGATCGAGGCTTGTGTCTTTCAGGCTGTGCATTTGAGCGGCGTGGTATTGACGTGCATCTTCGACGGGTACCGGCGGGATGTCGGCGTAAGGATCATGGCGCGGGCCGATGCAGGCCGACACCAGTACATCATCGCGAGCGGCAGCTTGGCGCACGTCTTCCATTAGACTGACCGCATCTTTGTTTACTTCGGCGAGCCGCTCTGCATCGTACCCCAAGGGCGCTGCCCGGTCGGCGTTCGCCATCCATGTGGGCGCATCAAGGATGCATCCGACATTCATTTCACGGGCCAGATCGACAAGAGCCTGCATTTGACCGGCCAGTATCACCCTGGTGCCAGGTTCTTCCAGCAATGGAAACGACGCGAAACCGGGAAGCTCAATTCCATGATTGAAAATCAGGTCGGTGCCAGTGCCGGCGTAAACCAGAAAGGGCTTGTTACCTTCGAGTGGGAGCTGTCGCGCCATTCTGATCCACGCCTATTGCCGTTACCTCTGCACAAGAAACCTACTTTGTCTCGGGCCTCCTGTGAACCTTAGGACTGCGACAGGGTGTATTCCGTCACTCTGATCCCCACGCCAGGCCAAACACCAGGTCATGTCTCGGTCGAAATCACCAGTGGCGACCGGCGCGCTCTGATTACAGGTGATGCAATCCATACAACCGCCCAGTGCTGGCATCCCGAGTGGCATTTTATGTTTGATTCCGATGCTGAGATGGCCGTGACATCCCGTCGGAAACTGTTGGAAAGCGCCTCGGAAACGGGATGTATTGTGCTGGGAAACCACTTCGCTTTGCCGTCTATTGGTCGGGTGAAGGCGGACAACGACGCGTTTCGCTGGGAGGACTAGCCCAGGTTGTATTTTGATGTGCGCGGGTCTGTTGTGGGATGGCGGCTGACGTGAAAGTTCGACGCGCCGCGCAGCTTACAGGCAATGATCGGCGAAACTAAATCTCGAACCCATTGGGCTATGTCACATTCCCTTGAATTCTTGTTTCACAAGCTTTCTCTCTTCACCATTTTGTGAAAGCCTGAAGCAGTTATGAGTGACAGAGTGTGCAATTTTCAGAAAACAGTGGTTCTTTCTGAACTCCAATCAGCTCTCTTGGACGGAATTTGTGATCACTGCGAGGTGACAAGTTCGGAACTGGCCAAGAGTGGAGAGGTGCTGGAAATATGTGGACAAGAGTACTGTTTCGATTATGAAACCGGTGTGTCCACGGAGACTGAAATTTTGTTGTGCCCCAGCTGTCACGAGGCAAACCATCTGGACGCGCAGCGACAGCATAACCCTTGCCACATCTCTGCAAGACGCAGCCGGGAAAACATGGGTTAGTCGATGGGTTCAGGAGGCGAAGCTTTGGAACGGTTTTTGCAAGAACCATCGCTGGTCCAATTTCGGTAGTCTGACAGACCAAGCTCGTCCCACATCCAGCCGAAATCATACTCAGCCACCGGAGAGCCGGTCTGGCGCGCGCTGCGGTTTTCGATTGTCTTCAGCCAGTCTATGACTTTCTTCCTGCCCGCCGTGCTGCGAACGGCCTGGCGCGGGGTCTTGCCATCCAGGGCAGGAATCGGCTGGTCAAGCGTATCGCGGTAATGCTGTTCGAGATATTCGTGGGCCATCTGACGGGCAAGGGCACGGGGGATGTCCTCTTCTTCTGCCACTCCGTTACTCGTGCTGTCATCCGCCATCATCTGTTCGGCGGTCTGGATTGATGTCAGCGGAGATTTCACCAGGTCGCCCAGGAGGTCCCGGACCAGGGCTTCGCCGCGTTCAGCGCGCGCTGTAGAGCTCACAGAAAGTGTGAGTGTCCGACCTTTCAGATCTAGGGACCCAAGCACGGAGGCCCCTGACATTGATTTGTCCAACACGAGGCCGGTGCCGTGCTTGGTGCCGGACGGGGTGTCGAGGTCAAGCCAGGTCCAATCCTTCTGGCCTGAGATCACGAGTTCTGCGGACTGTGTTAGCTTTTCAGATACCTGGCTTTGCGTCACTTTGCTGGCGAGGGGGAAGCGCATGTCGTGAAAGAGCAGGTTGTCGCCATCGCTGTTGCTGATTTGTGGTGGTTCCGGATCCAGTAGGTTCGGCAGATGTGCGAAGAGCCAGGCATTGGTGAAGAGGGGTGCGGAACGGTGTAGCTGATCCTGTGTCAGCCTCAGTTCAACGTCGGGGTTCAATTTCAACACGGAGCGGAGCCCGTCTTCAAAAAACGCGACGGTGTCGGGGTCGAATGGGAGCAGCGCCCCCGAGATCACGTTATAATCCCCCTGTGCGACAACCCGAGCTGCGATGCGATCCCATCGCTGCAGCATCTGCGTCGCGCTGTGTTCCCGGACGGTAACCGGCTCTGCGTCCGAAAGCATGTTGCGCAAGACCATGGATCTGCCGGGGTCTACCTCGCTCACCTCATAAAGGCTGACCGACGCGTCCCGCAATCCTTTGATATAGGCGCGGGTCTGCGCACTCTCCTTGGAACCGCTCCCTTTCAGATAAGCATCCGCAGCGTTTTCGGCGTCCGCTCCGAATGTCCTGCCCAGCAAATCTTCCAGGCCACCACCCCACAGGACCATCGGCCAATCCTCGCCCAGCAAGTCGCCCAGATCCTCGAACTCAAGATCGAAGGCCTCGAGCGCTGGCAGAAAATGCTCGTCCAACACATCAGCGAGCCGCTCATGCCAAATCTCGTCACGGGTGATAAACCCGATGAGCCCACCAAGATCGTTCCCCGTTGTCATCTTCAGCTTCTCCCTGTTTGCCGGACAGGGGCGATTTAGCGCAGATTGCAACCGCCAGCCAGCCCACACGCGTATGCAGACCTGCGTTACATGGAGGGACTTGTCATGGCGAATGCTATGTCTTTGGCTCCCGCCCAAAAAGCTCTGTGAAAAGCTTTTCGGAGCGGCGCAGGCCTTCATCGGTCAGTACCACCGATTTTGCCTTTCCAACCGGGTCCAGGATCAATCCGTTACGGTGCAGGCGATCAAGCGCTCCCCAGTCAAAGCCTTAGGGCCGTCCTGAACCCAGCGAATTCGGGGATGTTGCGAGCCGCTTCGACGACGGGTGTGAGCCCAACTAGTGGATTCGTCAGGGCGTTTCCGCCGGTATTCTATGATTGCTAAAAGATGGTGGTGCTGATCGCTGTCGTATTAGATTTTCCGCAAATATGCCCAAGAGACGTATCCCTTAAGCTTGCGCGCGCGCTCCAAAGAGACGCGGCACCAACGGGTGCCACCGGTCTGCTCACAGCCGTGAACTCGTAGTGCGGTTCCATTTGGAAGACCAACGATCACATTGAACCCTGTTCCAGGCCCACTGCGCATTTTTAGCATGTCACCGTCTTCGACGCCAAAAACCTCATATGTTCCGAGTGACGCGGCCGCCGCCGGTTTAACGTCCATGACGACCCCCAGGAACAAAGCCATTAGGGGTAAAAAGATTGCATTGCGCATCGCGATGTCCTGCTTATTGCCTCAACGACAATCGTAGCAACTCGGGTCACCAAGAGGAACAACTCCAAGACAGAAATGTAGGTGATACCAAAGCTTCAAACGCTACATTTCTTCCAAATGGTGGGGAACCCTGGCCCAGTTGGGGGCATCTTTCACAAAAACCTTGCTCGTTGGCTTGAAGTTGTTTGGCTCATCCAATGTCCCAGCCGCAATGCTCGTCAATCCGAAGGCTGTCACGCCCCACAGGCCTGATCCGCAGGTGCCACAAAAATGCTTGATGACAGGTCGACCTTCCTTTGAGGTCTTCTCAAAGGTCCGTGGTTTGCCTTTCAGCAGCTGCAGGTCTTCCGACTTTATCATGTACCCGGCATAACCGTCCGTTCCGGTCATCGATAGGCAATCACTGCAAAAACACATGAGTTGCATTACTGCGCTGCCAGTGACCTGGTATCGAACCTCACCGCAAAAACATCCGCCTTCCAAGATTTCAGCCACGTTGCCTTCATCCTTCTATTTCGTTTTGCAAGATATGAGAAAACCGTACCTACTCTGGCCAGTGGTCACAACGGTTCCAGCAGCGGAATGTGGAATGGTGCCAATATGAGCTCCTGTACCTGGATGGGTACGAGGCAAGCATCAGACAGATTGAGTTGTCGAATGTTTTCATCACGGTTCTGAATCCTTGCCAATTGACTGTTCCAGCAAAGTCATTGGACAGACGAGCTTTATTGATCGACAATCGCGTCATGGAGCTGACAGACACCACACCTGTGCACCTGATCCATGTGGACCCTGAGATCAACATGGCGCGGTTCTATGGCATCGAGTTGCAGCCGACGTTGTTTGGGGAGGTTTCAGTGCTTCGTACCTGGGGGCGTATTGGCACGAACGGGCAAGCCATGATGGTGACGTATGATGACGAAGCCCTGGCTAGTGAAGCGCTCCACAATCTCGAAAAGCAAAAGCTCCGTCGAGGGTATGTTCCGGTCGGTGAGTGACTTCGGGCTGCAGTCTGTTTCTGTGGCAAATCCCGAGCCTTTCGGCTCGTGAGCAGGCTCTAGGTTTCAGCCGACGTATCGGCTTCCACCCAGAACACCCCAGAATGATCTCCCTGTCCCAGTAGCCCCTGACCCGTCTCTTGCGAGCCGGGGCAGGGGCTTTGGGTCATGGTCGGTCCATGCCGTGGTGATCTGCCCATTCGGGTGACGGTCCCTTTTGCGCTCACGCAGGATCAGAGATCCTTTGTCCTTTCCTTGTGGGTCAGGCGGGATTTGGACAAGCCAAACGCTACCTTCCGTAAGGGGGAAGGCGCGGCCTCCCCCCTCGGACAAGACAAATAGACAATACCGTGTCCTCGCGCGCCTGCGCTGCGGGCCGCACCACTCTTGTCGATTGGTCCTGTCTCGCCCCTCTCCGCGTTCGCCACGGGGCAGGTTTTAGAGACGACGCCCTTTCAGGGCTCGGCTCAAAACCAGCACCAAAGGGGATCAACCCCAGAGGTCGCACCACAAAAGGAGAGACGGTTTTGGACATTGAAAAGACAAAAGACATCGACACTGACACCAGCCTGCAGGCGGCAGAGATTGCGACCCAGAATGACCTATTTCGGAAAGCGCTGATCGATCCGACTGCGGCAATCGAGATGCATTCTAAGGGAATTCAGGGTCAGGTATTTGTCACGCCCGGCGTGTCAGGTGAAGGGATGGAGTTCCAGACTGCAGCTTTGGCAGCGGTGGCGTCGGATGACCAGTTTGACGAGGGCAATGACCCCTATGGCGATCACACCTTTGGGGCGGTGACAGTCCGTGACCAGAAGCTGTTCTGGAAGATCGATCTTTACGACACGGACTACACGTATGGGTCCGACCGGCCGTTTGACACGTCAGTGACGCGCCGCGTTCTGACCATCATGTGCCCCAGCGAATACTGATCTCAATCCCAAACCGGAAAGGAGGTGAACACCATGAGCAATGAAATCTTGCAGCAACGTATCGCAGAAGCGTGGGCGCTAATCAGGAAGGGCGACAATTTCCACATCGCGCGCCGCTTCCTGATCCAACACGCAGCCATCTAAACGGCTCCGCTCTACCCCGGAAGGGGTAGGGCACCCTTAACACGATCTCAAACACTCAAACAAGGATTTGCCCCATGAGCAAAGTCGAAACATTCACCGCACCGGAAACCATCGAAACCGTATCCCTGTCCGATCTCTACCTGTCTGACATCAACCCACGACAGGAGGTTGGTGAGGAAGGTATTGCACTTCTGGCCGACAGTTTGGTTATGTGTGGCTTGATCCAGAACCTCAGCGGGTTGCGCGATACCGATGGCAAAGTCGCAATCGTTGCCGGTGGTCGCCGCCTACGGGCTCTGAACATCGCCGTGACTGAGCGCGCTGATCTGGCACAGGTTCCCGTTAAGGTCACGGACAATCCCTTCGTGGCTGAGCAATGGGCCAATGCGGAGAACACCGCCCGTGAAGAACTGGACCCTGTGGACGAGGTCCGTGCTTATGGCAAAATGGCCGAGAAATCTCTGTCTATTGCCAAGATCAGCAATGCGTTTGGCGTGACCGAATCCCATGTGCGCCGCCGCCTCGCGCTTGCCAGTCTGCCCGCCGCCGTTCTGGATGCGCTCAAAGCCGGTGAGATCAGCATGGGGCTGGCCAAGGCCATGACCGTCAGCACCGAAGAAGAGAAAATTCTGGAGGTTCTGGAACGGGCCAAAGAATGTCGGTGGTTCAGTGAGCATGATGTCAAACAGGCACTGACGTCGGAGGCTGTTAGCAGCACTAGCCGCAAGGCCGTATTTGTCGGGCAGAAGGCTTATGTTGAGGCGGGCGGCACCGTCACCGCTGATCTGTTTGCCGATGAAACCCTATTCAATGAAGGCGCGTTACTGGATCGTCTGTTTGCCGAGAAACTGGCGGTAGAAGCGGAAAAACTGCGCGACGCGGAAGGCTGGGACTGGGTGGACACCCATGAGGAAAGCTACATTCCCTATGGGTTCTCGGGTACGAAAGACATGCACCGTTTGGACATGGTGAGCCGGGACTTCACCGAAGGACAGGCCGAACGGTATGACGAACTTGCCGAACTCTATGAGGGTGAGGCTCTGGACGCGGATGGTGAAAAGGAGCTGGCCGCGCTTGAGGACTATACGGCGCCGTTCTATTCTGACGCGCAGCGCAAGCTGTCCGGCGTGTTTGTCTATGTCACCAACAATGGCGAGATCAAAACATCCCCGGCCTATGTCGCGGCGGAACATGTTCAGGCTGCCATTGAGGCTGGTGTTCTGGCCCCGGTCAAAGAACCGGAGATCAAGGAAGAACCAAAACCAGTTTATTCGCAGAAGTTCATCGACGACATGGTGGCGATCCGGCTGGCAGCGGTTCAAACGGCCCTGCTGGACAAGCCTGATTATGTGTTGAGCCTGTTTGCTTTCTTTGCCACCCCGGCCTCCGGTCTGAGCAGCAATCTGTTTGGGTTTGGCTATGGTGGTGCCGAGCGGAACACACCCGAGATCGATGACCAGTTCATCCTCGACCCGCGTCTTGGCGGAGAACGGGATGAAGCGGCACAGGCAGCCTATGACCAGTTCCACGAGATTGCCGCACAAGGCAGCGTGGAAGCGTTCAAAGCGTTTCGCGATCTGGGCAAGAAGACCCGCAATGGTGAGATCACGGGTTTTCTGGCCCGGCGGTTTCTGACCCAACGCCCGGAGTTCATGGCGGAGATCGAGGCTGAGATCGAGGCTGACATGCGCGCGATCTGGACCCCTTCGGCTGAAAACTGCTTCAAGCGTCTGAAAGGCTGGCAGCTGGATGATCTCTACAAAGACCTGCTGGACCTGCACATCGACGCCGACATGTTCAAAGCCTTCGCGAAATCCAAAAAGGGTGCCAAGAACGAGGCGCTGCACAAGCTCTTCAATGATCCAGAGCATCAAAAGGCACTGGGCGTGACCGAGGCACAGAAAGCCCGGATCGATGCATGGGTGCCGGATTGCTTCTGAAACTGGCAGGGCAGGGCGCAACGCGCCCTGCTTTTCAGCAATGATTTTTGATTTTAGTTCAATGGTATAGGTTGTTTTGACTTGAAAGGTTGTAGCCTGTAGGCTACATATAGGTATGATAGAAATTCGTAAGACGGACCTGTTCGACAAGTGGCTCAAGGGCCTGAAGGACCAAAGGGCGAGAGCCAGGATCTTGGTTCGCATCACGCGGTTGAGCCTGGGCAATCCCGGTGATGTGAAACCGGTTGGTGAAGGTGTGAGTGAACTGCGTATCTCCGAAGGGAAGGGGTATCGCGTTTACTATGTGTCGCGCGGTGACGTTTTGATCGTTTTGCTGTGCGGGGGAGACAAGTCATCCCAGCAAGCCGACATCAAAACCGCCAAGGCGATGGCAAGAGAGTTGGAGTGAAAAACATGGGTGTCAAAACAACGAAGTTTGAAGCGGCTGACTATCTGGACAGCCCGGAAGCCATTCAAGCCTATCTTGAAGCGGCTTTTGAAACCAGCGACACGGCGCTGATCGCGTCGGCACTTGGCGATGTTGCCAAGGCCAAAGGTATGTCGAGTGTGGCCGACAAATCTGGTCTGTCTCGGGAAAGCCTCTACCGCGCACTTAGCGAAAATGGCAATCCCGAGTTTGGCACGGTGCTGAAAGTGCTGAGCGCTGTGGGTGTGACGCTCACCCCGAAAATGCACGTGAATTAACCCACTTTAAAGGCTATCCACCATGTCCACCGATGCAGCTCCGTCTACGGTTGAAAAAGCCGCCCGCCGCGTCTGGAAATCCGCGCAGATGTTCGTCGGGTTTCATACAGACCAGAAGGGCAAGCCGCGCACACAGCCGAAGCTCTGGCCGCCAAAAAACGGGAGCGCGTCGATCCATGGTGATCCCAGCGCGCAGGAGGCCATCGTGGTCGTCAAAGCCGCTGATCCGGACGAGGTACAGGACGTGCAGATCAAGCTGCACCCAAACCGCATTGTTGTGCGCCGCGATGCAGATGCCTGGTGGCAGGGTGTCGCTGTAGATGAGCATACCGTGACGGTCCGAATGGCCGACAACACGATCATCGAAATCCGCCATGACGGATCGGTGAAGCGGCGCTCGGCAGAGGACGAAACCCATGTTGAAGCAGATGGCAGCATCTTCAAGTTCACGGAATTTGCCGAGGCGCATATGACGGGTGACGGGGTGGAAATGACCCGCCGCACAGAGGATCGCATTGCCACGATCACAGCTGACGGTGTTGTCGATCGCGCGCGCAAGCGTTAGCCTGTAAAGAATACCTCCAGATTTTCCTTTGGTTAAACTCGTGGCCCGCTTCGGTGGGCCTTTTTCTTGGCGTACTCATCACTGTATCTGCCCGTGCGCCGGTCTCGCCCCGCGACAGCGCTTGAGAGAGTTCTTGCGGATTACCGGGGCGTCCTACCGAACCCGCCAATCCAAATTGAGTCCGGCTGTTTACCTGATCCGCACAAGCACGGACCAGGGCCGGACCGTCCGGTCTTTGGCCTCCGCCAGTTGGATAGGGCGGTTTGCACCGTCCGTCATTCTTCATCCTTTGCGACGACGGTCATACCGACCCAGAAGGGCAACCCCCAACTTAGAACTGAGCGCCGCGCCTGTGTCGGATCGAGGTGATGTTGCCGCCATCAAAGACATCGTTTTGTTCAGATGTTCCGCGCGCAGCGATCCCAGAAAGCCTTGCCTTTCACCAGGTCTGACAGTTTCAAGTACGTTGCCGGAGAAGATCCTCGGCTGCGGTGTTTCTGAAGGGATGAACATAAGCGGGCAGTCGGGGAAGACGCGCGGCGCCCGGGCCGGGCGCCGCGCTTCAACAAGGAATGTCCCCTGCGCCTGCGGCGCATTCCGCGCGGATCAAATTCCCTGCTGACATCCCCTTGATGCCCGCTTTTCCCTTGTTCATCGAAACACGCCATAGCGAGGATCAAACAATGGCAACTCAAACTCTGAAACTGAGCGTCAAGACCGGTGAAAAAGAAGGCAAGACATTCTGGGATCGATGCGGGGTGCTCTTCGTCAATACCGATGAGACCGGCACCATCACCTCGATCCAGGTCAAGCACAGCATGTTCCCTGGCGTTGAGATGGTGGCCTTCCCGAAGCGCACCGATGACGATCCCGTCACCGAATGACGGGAGGGCAGGGCGGCGCAAGCCGCCCTTTCTTCTGCTCCGGCCGCAGGCCGGACCACATATGCGCCACAGGTGGCGCGCGGTCCTAAGACCGGGCAGGGGTGCCGACCTGCCCCAATGCGGCAGCAGACAACCCTGCCACACCCGCCGCGAAAGCGGCGGGACATTGAGCGCGCTGAGGCGCGCGGAAAATGCCATACTGACCTTGAACGTGCCGGTATGTGACGGGCGCTGTTCGGGCAGCTCCCGCTTTGCGTGATTGCCCTGCGCCGGTCCACCGGCACCCACGCCTGCTGGCTGGAAAAGGGGCAGGACCCTTTTCCCGGCGTGGAGATTGCCTCCAAGAGCAAAACTGTTCCGGGGGCAATTTGAGAAAATACGGATTTCTAAAATCACCCCCGGTTTCCTCTTGGAGAGTATGACAGGATAAGGTAGTTGTGTTACAAGTCATAAAAACAACCAGAGGTATACATTGAGCAAGCCCGGCGACACCACTGTCTTTTCCGTTCGATTGCCGTCAGATGCGTTGGTGCGTTTGGAGGAGGCCGTGCAGTCGCTTGGGGCCAAGAGCCGCAACCAGATCATCCAACGACTGATCTATCGTCTGATCGGGTATCTCGATCCTGACCCGGCCGTTGTCGATCTCTGGCAGACGCACTTGCGGCAGGTTCAGGGTGGATACACCAACCTCAATCAGCTCGCAAAATCGGCCAAACGCGGTTCGGTGATCTGGACCGATGACGACCGGCGCGATGTCGAAAACCTCCATCGTGCGATCATCCAGCACCGGCAAGACCTGAAGGCGCTGATCACCGCGGCCCGCCGAAACCGAGAGCCAGACTCCGCCATTCGCCGAATCTTGCGCGACGATGAGAGGACATCTGAAGCATGAACGTCGCGGCTCACAATTTGACGGCAGGGGACTTTCTGGAGCTAGCCTTCCGGGAAGCGCAGAAGGGTATCGATCGGTCCAAGCAGATCAGCCAGCAGCTGCAAACCGCCAAGCGCATGAAGTTCATGATCTCGCGGGCCTCATCCATCAAGGCGCGGCTTGGTGCTGTGGTTGGAAAGCCCGAGGCGGTTGTGAAACACGTCCGCAAAGGTGGGGTGAAAAAAGCGCATGAGCTGCGCCGCCAGATCAATTACCTGACCGTCAGGGCAGAGGGCGTGTTGGACATCCGCGACAATGGTGTGACCCCGCTCGATGCCGATCAGGTGAGTGATCTGATCGAGACCTGGGCCGAGGATTTCAACGGGAAAACCAACTATGGTTATACCCGTCACATGATCGTTTCTTTTCCCGAAGGCACCTATCCGGATGCCGCGCATGAGGCCGGTTTGGACTTCGCGGATCGCCTGTTTGGGAGCGGTGATTTTGGCGATACCTGGGACTATCTGACCGTGTTCCACAACGACACTGACAACCCCCATGTCCACATCGTTGTGAATAACCGAGGCGTGGAACATGGGCAGTGGTTGGCTATGGGTATGAGCAGCGACATGAACATCGACGTTCAGCGCTCTATCCAGGTTGAGGTTGCCGAAGGATACGGAATTGAGCTGACCGCAACGACCCGCCTTGAGCGCGGTTTGCGGCAGGAAGTTGAGACCGACACGTGGAAGGTTCAGGCCGGACTGTCTGTTGTTGAAAGCACTCCGGAGGTTGAAGTTACGGCCCGCGACATGGCCGGTGATGTGATGACACTCTCCATCGCAAGAATGTCGGATCTGTTTGATGAGCGCGCCAACGCTGTCAAAGACCGGATCGAAGAGTTTGCCATCCAACTCGTTGAAAGTGAGGAACCTATGGTATCGAGAATGGAACATCTGCTGGATCAAGCCCATCATTTTGATGATTACGGCGAGCCAGGAGACCCGTCTTATGTGTCGCCCGAAGTCATGAGCAACTTGCGGCGACACATCGAATTAGGCGGTTCTGAGGAAACAATCGCACCCGAGCTGAAGGCTCAGGTTGTTGCCCATATCAGCGACGTTCGGGACAACGAACAGAGCCATCCGTATCTGTCTGCCCTTGCTGATATTGTCGATGACAAGGCGTTCCAGTCGTCCGCTGATTATGCCCCGGCAGCACGCCGGTACGAGGTCTATATACAGGACACCTTGGGCAAGGGGGCCTATGAGGACTTCCAGACTCAGACCAAAGAATTGCTGCAATCCATCGACAAGATGGAAGGGCTGGCCCGTGAGGTTGACGACCCTCATCTGCGTGTCGCTATGGATATTCAAATTGGCGAGTTGAAGGGCGACGTTGCGGACCTGCGCACCAACGATCCGGACCTTCAAGCCTTCATCATCGAGGACCGCCGCTATTCAACGATGATGGGAATGGGCACTGCCGAAATGGATGTCTTGGATTATTCAGAGGCCGGCAAGTGGGCAGCGATCCGCAAAGAAGTCACCGACACGGCCAGCAGCTACGGCCTCGATGGCGAGGCGT
Source organism: Ruegeria sp. N11 (assembly GCF_056531525.1). Lineage (NCBI taxonomy): Bacteria > Pseudomonadati > Pseudomonadota > Alphaproteobacteria > Rhodobacterales > Roseobacteraceae > Ruegeria > Ruegeria sp. N11. Next base: position 7,907 of record NZ_JBQFLX010000020.1, on the reverse strand, counting down.
TCGTTGCCCGCTTTGGCGATCATCAGAACGTCACCCTGGGTACAACAATGGGATGGCGCAGCGACGACATTTCGACCGCCGCGGCCCACTTCCAGGCGCAAGGATTACCCGACAGCCACGACCGCGCTGAGGCCGTTGTTGACGAGCTGCACCAGCTTGCGTCTTCCAGGATCATCGCAATCTCAGAAGAACTTTCAGACGTTCACGCCCACGCAACGCACCCGCTCTTGCAGGGGCGCGGTGACGATGACGGGCACAGCTTGTAAGGACTTTAACCGGTCTGCCTGATGCGCGCGCCAACGCCCCAGGCAGACCCATCACAGAGTTTTCCATCAACTCGCAAAGGAAAAACTATGGTTTCGCGTACAGACTATCTTTTGAACGAAGTCGAACACTTCGCACCCTATTCCAGATTTGATCAATCCGCCCCGCGTGAAGATCGCGTTTCAGAGCAGATCGACATCATCAGGAAAGAACAGCAGGCGATGGGCTTTGATCGTGCAGCCATCGCCTCAAACAGCTTCGACATCGAGGACCAGGCCAACCGCCGTGTTGACGAACATACTGCGCAACAAGATCTGGTCGAAGAATTCAAAATCGAATTTGAAGCTGCGGAGCGGTCAGGGGAGCCGGTTGATCTGAACGATATGCAGGCTTTGGTTTCTCAGCACATGAGTGATGCTCAGGAATACGATCTGTATCACCCTTACTATTCGTCCCTTGCGGATCTGAGTGGTGACAAGGATTTTCAGGAGTCCGACGACTACCAGTCGCCCGGTGATCGCTATGTTCAGTATATGCAATCCGCTTTGGGGGAGGCCATCTTTGAGAACTACGAGCAGCAGACCAAGGACATCGTGAACTCCATCGAGAACATGGAGGCTCTTGCACGAGAGGTCGAAGATCCACACTTGCGTGCCGCAATGGACGTTCAGATCGGGGAGTTGAAAGGCGATGTTGCCGAACTGCGCCCATATGACACCGACCTGCAGGCATACACTTTGGCTGATGACAGCTACACCACATCCATGAATGCGGCCGAGTTGGACAACCTGGACCCCACGGAAGCCGAAAAATGGCTGGCTGTGCGTGATGACATTGTGGCGACCGCGCACAGCTTCGGTCTCGACGGAAGCAAGTTCCTGGCCCGCTACAACGATCATGACAGCGTTTCAATCGGCACAACGGCGACTTGGAAAGACGCGGACATTTCCACCGCTGCCGCCCATTTCAACAGCCAAGGCGTTCCGGACAGCTACGAGCGCGCGGAGGCCGTTGTTGGTGAGCTGCACCAAGTTTCATCCAGCAAGATTGCCGCCGTGGTGCAAGAGATTGCCCATACCCGCGAACAGGCTACCCACGTCCATGAGTATGATGGACACAGTCTTTAACCACGGAGGACATGATAGATGATTGTTCGCGCCGGTGAATGTGTTGCCGGGAACAGCGAGACCACCGGGTTGGAGTAATGTGGGGTCTGTTCCGATTGGGACGGACTCTTGTCCTTGGACATTCCGGGCATTCGCTGCACCACGTTTGAATAGGCAAGAAGCGGACAAAACAGTCTTTCGCTGGGACTAAAGCAATGTCCGCTCATAGTTTAGTGATCGTGGTGACAGAGTTTATGATCGGCAAGAGACGCGAGCACATAGCAGTTCTCTGACACTCCTTCGTCATCACAGCCCTTCGAAATCCGAACCAGCTCTTTTTCAAGAGCCCGTAGTCGTTTGATCTTTGCTCTTACTTCGGAAAGTTGTGAGACGGCGATGTCCGTTGCGGCTTGGCATGAACGATCCGGGTGGCCTTGAAGCACAATCAATTCGGAGATCGCTTCAATTGAGAAACCAAGATCGCGTGCATGCTTGATGAAACTGAGACGCTCTAGCCCTGCCACATCGTAGCGCCGTTGGTTGCCTTCGGTGCGTTCTGGTGCGGCAAGCAGGCCCATTTCCTCATAGTAGCGGATAGTCGGAACTTTGACCTTCGTGCGCTTGGAAAGCTCCCCGATAGAAAACATGAAAATACCTCTTGAACCTCTAGTAACTAGAGACACTACACTATGGTCACGACAGATACAAAAAGGGCTTCCCAATGTCAGCATGTTGCGGACACAACGCCAAATTCGACGGCGTATCAGACGACTACAAAAGGAGGCTGTGGATTGTCATTGCTCTGAACGCGGTGATGTTCGTCGTCGAGATGACTGCCGGTCACTATGCAAAGTCTCAGGCACTTCAGGCCGACGCTCTAGACTTCCTTGGGGATGCTTTGACCTACGGTATCTCGCTGGCAGTGATCGGGGCTTCAATCCGTGCACGCACCAATGCCGCTCTGGCGAAAGGGGTGAGCTTGCTGCTGATGGGTCTTTGGGTGTTTGGATCGACCGTGTACCGGGTGTTCTATGTCGGAGTGCCGGAGGCCGAGATCATGGGCATCGTTGGCTTTTTCGCTCTTATGACCAATCTCGCAAGTGTTCTCTTGCTCGTCCGTTACAAGGACGGCGATGCAAATGTGCGCTCTGTCTGGCTATGTTCGCGTAATGACGCCATTGGCAATGTGGCCGTTATGTTTGCAGCTTTAGGCGTCTGGGGCACAGCTAGCGGTTGGCCTGACCTGATTGTTGCGGCGGTCATGGCAACGTTGTTTCTTTCCTCTGCTTTCCAGATCGTGCGCCAAGCGCTCGCCGAGCGTCGGGAAGTTGGCGAACATGAGCATGTTTGACGTGGATTATGACCTTTGATCTCGAATGATACGAAATCGGCTCAATTTAGTTGGAAATACCAAGGACTCTCGCCATGAACCTGAAACGCCGCCAAGTACTGACTTACGCCGCTGGCTTTGCCAGCACAGTACCATTTGCCGCGTTTGCGCAAGACACGCCTTCCGTCCGTGTTCTCAAGGATCCGAACTGCGGCTGTTGCCAGGTTTGGATCGACATCCTGCGGCAGGAAGGCTTTCGCATTACCGAGGAGCGCAGCTTTGGAACACAGCTTGTCCGCCACAAATTGGACAACGGCATTCCCGAAGAAATGATGTCCTGCCACACAGGCGAGATCGATGGCTATATGATCGAGGGGCATGTGCCGGTTGCAGACATTCGTCGTCTGCTGGAGGAGCAACCCAGTGCTGTTGGACTTGCTGTTCCTGGCATGCCCTACGGTTCCCCTGGGATGGGGCCGGAAGATCGTCGTGAGGCCTACGACGTGTTTTTGATCCTCAAGGACGGTAGCACCGAGGTGTTCAAGAGTTACGAAGCGGCCTGAGGCGACGTTCATCGAGCGGAAACAGTAAGGAGGAGAAGATGACGAAGCTTGGATTACGCACTCTTACCTTAAGCGTTCTGTCTATCACCATTGCTACAGTGGGTTGCGCACAACAACAACGAGGAGATTGGTGGGGTCACGGGCCAATGGGATCTAACCACATGAGGTCTGAGCACATGCGTGGTTGGGGGCACGGCAATATGGGGCCTGGCCAGCAGCAGCGCATGCAACGACATTGGACGTATATGAACGAGGACGTGCCCGCAGCCTACCGCGGGGCTCGGAGCACCATTCGTGCAACGCCCGAGAATGTTTCGGAGGGCAAGACGCTATATACGGAAAACTGCGCAAGCTGTCATGGAGCTGAGGGTTTGGGCGATGGTGAAGCCGGACGTTCGCTCGCGCCCTCTCCCGCTCTCCTACGATGGTTCGTTCAGATGCCGATGTCGGGGGACGAGTACCTTCTTTGGGCAATTTCCGAGGGCGGCGAACGCTTCGGAACAGACATGCCAGCCTTCAAGGAAGCGCTGAGCGAAGAAGACCTTTGGAAGATCATCGTTTATATGCGTGCGGGGTTCCCTTGATCTGTCGTCAATCTGTTGGTTTTTGATGAGTGTTTTTGCTGTCGATACTATGACGACAATTCTCAGCAGGCATAAAGCTGACAATGCGCCATTCTAGTAAGCTTCACGGAAGCGGACATATATGTAAGTCGCAGCACGAGCAGGTTAGGGCTCTCTCCTGCCGTTCTCTGCATATTGAAGTAAGGTCCGGTTCGGCCGCGTCCTGTTACCCCCGTCAAGTGAAGGCGCTACTTTCAGCCCGTTTGGCTTTCATTTTCTCCATCGCCATATCTTTCGCTGACCGACTTTTCCGCTTTGCGACCGTGCGCTGCGCATCAAATGCCGCCTGAAGTTCCTGGTCTTTTTCAGAAACCTCTTTCACCGGGGCAGGGGCCGGATTCGCATCCGCCAGAGCCTTTGCCGTGTCCCTGGCCTGTTCTTCAGCAAGATCCAGATGTGTACCTTTGATCTTTGGAGCATCACCCCCAAGGAACTGCATGAAATAGGGATCTTCGAAGTATCGGATCTTGTTTGCAATCACCGGCATCTTGCCTTCGCGGATCAGCACAACTTCATTTTCAGGCAATCGGCCAACGTGTTCGGGCCGGAGCAGGCGAATGCCTTCTTCACGCTCTGATATGCTGCCCATTTCCATCTTGCCGAGTGCTCGAGACTTCGACTTGCTTATGACCGTTTTGTCCCCGATGGACCTGGACACATGTTCGCGTACTTCGGAATCCTCTGAGGCGGCAAACATCTGGGTTCCAGCGTTTGCCAGCATCGCCCGCACACCCTCGTGCCCATAAATGTCCTGTAGGCGCGACAGTGTTTGCGAAATCACCACGAGCCTGCCCCCGAACGATCGCATGGTGTCATAGGCTTCAACAACGCGCTCAAGATGGCCGAGGCGTTGGAACTCATCGAGCAGCATCAAAACCTTGAACGGCTCATCTTCGCCCGGCTCAACAGTTTCGATGGTGTTCACCAGATCGAGGAAGAACAGGCGAATGAGCGTCCGGAACTCTTTGACCTTTTTCCCTGGCACGGAAAAGTAGATCGAGCTGGGGCGCCGACGCAGATCTTCAAAGTTGATGTCATTGCCCTGCGTGGCTCTTGCTACCGACGGGTTGCGCCAGAGCTGCAGGCCGGAGTTCAACATAACCGAAATCGTTGACCGCAGGATTTTGGATTCTTCGGCTGCAAGATTCAGAAACTCATCTGCAGCTCGCGCATATCCAACTTCTTCAGCCATTTTCTCATAGTCCTTTTGCTTGGTCGTTTTGACCAGGCGCAGGACTTCGGAAATGTATGGCCGCTTTCTTTTGATCGCCAGCATCGCCATTGCGCAGAACATGCCTTCAACACCACCCATAAAGCCCTGCGCGGACGAGCTGGGCGTGTCGAACATCTGAGTTGCAACCTGAATCACTTCTTCCCATCGCCGGTCCAGATTGTCGGCACGTGCTGCGCGGCGCAGAGGGTTGTAGCTGTGGCTTTTGTCGGGGTTCTCGGGGTCGAACACAAAAACCTCATCGCCCATTGCTGCCCGACGCGCGCCGGTTGTCTGGAAAATCTCGCCCTTGATGTCCAGGACGACGCAAGACCCATTGAAACGCAGGACATTCGGGATCACAAAGCCGCTGGTTTTGCCCGAACCAGACGGGGCAATGAACATCGCGTGCGGCTTTTGGACACCGGGGCCGGGCTTATAGTAGATCGCGTTTTTGTCCTTTGGCTCACCAAATTTGGCAAACACGATTTCACTATCCAATTTGTCTTTGAGCTTCAGAACCGACGCATAGCCTTCCTGGACGAGCTGAGGGGCCTTTGCAAAGGTCGCATCACCGTATTTCGTTGAGGGACCACGCAGCGCAGCCGCCACAAATGCAAAGGTCAAAACACCCACTGCGACCACCGCCACCAGACCCATGATCTGCTGCGTCTCTGCAGGCTGTGCCATGAACTTCTCTGGGATCGCCCAGATGTCCAGCCCGCGAAAGCCTCTGGTGTTGATGTATTCGAGCGCCAGCCCGACCACCAACACCGCGCAAGCCGAGGTAGCGATAAAGCCCATAGTACCGGCTATCGCGACCTTCTTGCCTTTGGGTAGATCCTGAAACTCAGCCATCGGTCAGCTCGCGTTTGAAGAAGCACACGATGCCAAATTCTGCACGTGCGACACCAACCATTTCCCAACCTTCTTTGCCCAGCTTTGCGAATTTCTCGCTGGCGTCGTCGCATTCCGAAAAAGGCACGTCTCGGTACTCGAATTTCTTCATCTTTGTACTCCTTCAATTCAGTTGTTCAGCAGTCATCAGAGGCGGGAAGATCACGCCGTTGACCTTCCGTTCGTCCCCGATTTTCTTCATGTGAACGATCATGTGAATGGTGGCCCGGATGTCATCGACCACTTCTGACTTTTGAACGGTCGGAGATCCGCGACGCACCATTTTGCTCATCCGTCCAATGGCATCTACGGGCGAGTTCGCGTGCATGGTGCAGACAGATCCATCGTGGCCGGTGTTCACCAGTTCCAAGAACATATTCGCGTCGTCGCCTCGGATTTCACCGCAGACGAGGCGGTCAGGCCGGAGGCGAAGCGCCGATTCCAGCAGCTTTGTTGGTGATCGAGGGCCATCTTCTTCGGAACGGTCGGCAAGCAGATCGACAGAATTGGGTTGCTCGATGTCCAACTCGGCCACTTCTTGAATCGTCACGATCCGTTCGCCCGGATCGACGCGCTTCAGCATTGCATTGAGGACAGTGGTTTTGCCGGACGAGGTGCCCCCGGCAATGATCACGTTCCATTTGCTAAGCATTGCAAGGTCGGCCAGCTCGTCAAAGTTCATTGTTCCGTCAGCGAGAACAGCCCGAGCATTTTCAAGCGCGCTATGATCGTTGTTTTCTGCCAACGCCGCCTCTTTGCTGGCGAAGCTGAACGCGCCCAGATCGACGTTTTTCACGCGCAGGAGACGGATCGCAACGGACCCCACGCCGGTTGTTGCTGGCGGAATCACGACCTGAACCCGCGCTTTACCCTGCTGTGTCGGCACGTTGGCCGTCGCAATCGGCTTCTTTTCTCCGAATGTTACATCGCTGAAACCGGCCACGCAGCGCCCGATGTTTTCTACATCGTCTCTGTTCAGAGTGATGTCTGTCCTGGTCATGTGCGTTGTGCCCATTTCTTCGACCCAGACCGATCCGTCAGGGTTCACAGAAATTTCGCTCAGGCTTTCATCGTGTAACAGATGCTCGATCTTGCCTGTATAGTATTCCAGAAGGCTATTCCCGTTCCGCCCGCTCATGTTCTTGTCCTTGGTAGAGCACTTTTTGGAACACTGGAGGTTGCCTTCGCTGCATCTCGGCTTTGCCTCGAACACGAAGGCATCCACATAAGATTCATTGCTTCCAAAAAGTGCTGAATTTGCTTCAAAAAAGGCCGCTACCGCACTCGATCATGCTGGCAGCGGCCGGAAAGACCGCTGAGGCGGTCGGCTCATTGGCTCGCTCTCAGAAGCTATCGAACACAACGTCGCGCTGCAGGATCGCGTTGATACGACTGCCCTGATCGACAAAGATTGTCGGAGTGATGCGCAGGTATTCATCAAGCGCCGCTGCCGTGGCGTTCTGCAGGTTAGACCCCACTTGGGTTGCCAGATCCGTTCTGACCGAGTTGTTGCTGTCGCTGTCAGACACCAGCGCCACAGGGGCAATACCGATGATGGACAACAACGCAGCCGTGCCGAACCGCTTCCCAAAGTGTGTGTTCACCCTGCCGGTCGCGCCGGTGCGGCCCTGTCCGTCCGTGCCAACTGAGCCGATCTGAGCGGAAAGGCCATCCGGTGTAATGACACGGCTCCAAACAATCATGATGCGCGTTTGCGCCAATGTCGTATCCGCTCGATACTCGCCATAGAGCTTCGATCCACGAGGCAGAAGCAAACGTGTGCCGTCCATCGAGTAGACGCCGCGTGTGATCGTTGCCACGACACTACCGGGCAGTTCCGAGCTGACCGCCCCACCGAATAGCGCCGACAAGACCGTGCCTCGCGTTAAGGACCGCGACGGATCGTCAATGATC
>NZ_JBQFLX010000019.1:0-94152 GCF_056531525.1 Ruegeria sp. N11 | reverse complement strand
CAACGCATCTTCATCCGAATACCGCTTCCGAGCCATCCATCATCCCTTCCGTGACACCAAAATAGTGGCACAGTTTTACGGGGCTAAGACACAAGTACAGTAGCCAACTGCCAAACGAACTGACGCAAAGCTCGAAGGTTGTGGAAACCAGACTTGTTGTAGAGTTCACGGATGTCCTGTTCATAATATTCAAGCAGCCCACGAACGTCGGACTGTCCGATTTCCCCGACGAACGACGCTAATGCGCTGTCGGGGTCGCTTTCCAAAAAAAATGAATGCCCGACTATCTTTTCTCTAAATGCAATAAAGTGATCATCTTTCAAACCGTCTGTATTCGCTAAAAGAATTACACGAGTATCACCATGCTCTACGAATCGATTCACAACGCCCAATAGTTCCGACATGGGGATTTGGCAGCGTTCTAAATCATCCAGAACCAAAAGTGCTCCGTCCATGTTCGTCGATGATTGTTCCAGTTGCGAAGTCACCGCATCAACGATTTTGTTCAGGTTTGCTGTACCCCCAAAAATGCCTCCTGATCCAAGTGTAAGTGCACCGCTGAAGATAGATCCAGCAAGGCCCGCCCCCTTGTGTAGTGTTTTCGTGAGAGAACCGGCACTTGCATAAAAGAGGTTGGTCTCCAATGACTGGACGTCGGGGATACCAAACACCGAAAGGTAGATGGGTTTGCGGTCTGTGAACGACTCATCTTCTAACAACTGCAATACAAAATGAGTTTTCCCGCAGCCCCAACGCCCTTCGACCAAAACCGCAAAGTGGGGTTTCGATTCAGTGTTTGCCCAATTTCTAAGAAATTTCTTTACCTCGGCCCTATCAATGCCCATTCGCAAAATACTCGCCACTAAATTGAATGAACAGTTTATGGCAGGTGCAGACGGTCACGTCGATCCTTGTTCACCAGACGTAACCCCAAACAATCGTTTTTGACCTGCACGCTGTGCTCAGCAATGAATCAGAGTTCTAGCTGTGACAAGAACTCCCCGGCAAATCGTTGACAAGTTTGCAGTTATTTTGCGCAAACCAGTAGGTAGCTTGAGCAGACACTTCAATGACTGCTTTCCTGAAGCTGCGCGGTAGCTTGATACGCCTGAACGTACGGCGGCTCCGGGCCGGTCAGGTTAGGCAGGCGAAACTTTGAACGGAGACTTTGCGAAGTCTGCTTTCTGCGCGTCGCAGACCTTCGCGAGAATCCAAGCAAAAAGGCCGCATGGAACCCAAGGTTCCTTAGGGAGGCCCTTTGCGGGATTGAGCAACGCAAAGGACCATAACAGCAACGACTACGCCAAAAACTGATTGAATTCACCGCTAGGGCAGACAATCGCGCAGCGCAAAACTATGGGCAAACTACGCAAACTTATGGGGTGCGCGAAGTGTTATGCGCAAACCTACACATGACTAGAAATCCAAGTTTTCAACACTCAGCGCGTTTTTCTGGATGAACTCCCGCCGCGGTTCGACCACGTCGCCCATCAGTTTGGTAAACAGATCATCCGCCTCGACCATATCATCCACCCGCACCTGCAACAGTGTGCGTGCGTCGGGGTCCAGCGTTGTTTCCCAAAGCTGGTCGGGGTTCATTTCACCCAAACCTTTGTACCGTTGCAGCGACAGGCCCTTTTCGCCTTCTTCCAGAATTGCGCGCAGCAGGTCCAGTGGACCGTGAATCGATTGCATACGGTCCCGGCGGATCAGGGTCGCGGGGGTGTTGTAAACCTCTTGCAGGCTTTGTGTGAAGCTGCCTGTTTTGCGCGCCTCGCCCGAACGCAGCATGGGGCCATCCAGCGTGCGCACTTCTTCGACACCGCGCAGTATGCGGGCCAGCCGAATGCCGTGGTCCTGCGTGATCCGGCCCTGCCACCCTCGTTCATATTCAAGCGCGATCAAGTCCAGACGGGCGGCGACCTTGTCGGCCACGCCTTGCAGGTCGGCATCAACCGCGCCCGGCACAAAGGCCCCGGCAACGGCAGCTTGTTCCAGTATATGGCGCGGGTAGTGGGTCGGAAACGCATCCAGCACACGTTTCAACTGCCGTGCTTCATCGACCACCCGGGTCAGATCCTGGCCTACGATCTCTTCGCCCGAGCCCAGTTTCAGAACCGCACCTTCGACGCCCTGGTTGATCAGATAGTCATCCAGTGCCGCCTGATCCTTCAGGTAAACTTCTGATTTACCACGCGAAACCTTGTATAGCGGCGGCTGCGCGATATAGAGATACCCGCCCTCGATCAGCTCCGGCATCTGCCGATAGAAGAAGGTCAGCAGCAGGGTTCGGATATGCGCGCCGTCCACGTCGGCATCGGTCATGATGACGATCTTGTGGTAGCGCAGCTTTTCGATATTGAACTCATCCCGACCAATACCAGTGCCCAGCGCCATGACGAGGTTGCCGATTTCCTGAGAAGACAGCATCCGGTCGAACCGGGCACGCTCGACGTTCAGGATCTTCCCGCGCAAGGGCAGAACGGCCTGTGTCAGACGATCCCGGCCCGTCTGAGCAGAACCGCCAGCCGAGTCCCCCTCGACGAGGAAGACTTCGGTCTTGGACGGATCTTTCTCGGAGCAATCCTTTAGCTTGCCCGCCAGATAGTTCACGTCCATCGCCGTTTTGCGACGGGTCAGTTCGCGGGCCTTGCGAGCGGCCTCGCGCGCCAGAGCAGCCTCGATGATCTTACCGACGATGGTCTTGGCCTCGTTCGGGTTTTCTTCGAACCACTCGGCCAGCTTTTCGTTCATCAGACTTTCGACCGCCGGGCGTACTTCGGAGCTGACCAGCTTGTCCTTGGTCTGGGACGAGAACTTCGGATCAGGCACTTTCACCGACAACACACAGGTCAGGCCTTCGCGCGCGTCGTCGCCGGTAAAGCTGACCTTTTCCTTCTTGGCGATCCCGCTGGACTGCGCGTAGTTGTTGATCGTCCGGGTCAGCGCGCCCCGGAATCCGGCCACATGTGTCCCGCCATCGCGCTGCGGGATGTTGTTGGTGAAGGGCAGAACCGTCTCGTGGTAGCTGTCATTCCACCACATGGCGATTTCGACACCGATATCATCGCGCTCGCCCTTGATATAAATCGGCTCGGGCATCGCAGCAGTTTTCGAACGGTCCAGGTATTTGACGAATTCTTTTACGCCGCCCTCATAGAACAGTTCGGTCTCAAGCCGCTCCGCCGGACGTTCGTCGATCAGGATGATCCGCACGCCCGAGTTCAGGAAGGCCAGTTCGCGCAGGCGCTTTTCCAGTGTCTCGAAGGAATATTCCAGATTCGAAAACGTATTGGTCGAAGCCAGGAACCGCACCTCGGTCCCCGTGCGGCCACCACACTCGGCCACGACCTTCAGATGCTCGGCTGTCTCGCCCCCTTCAAACCGGGCAATATGTTCTTTTCCGTTGCGCCAGACCCGCAGTTCCAGCCAGTCGGACAACGCGTTCACCACCGATACGCCCACGCCGTGCAGACCGCCCGACACCTTGTACGAGTTGCTGTCGAACTTACCGCCCGCGTGCAACTGGGTCATGATGACCTCGGCGGCAGACACGCCTTCTTCGGGGTGGATATCGACCGGAATCCCGCGCCCGTTATCGCTGACCGAAACGCTGGAATCGGCGTGAATTTTTACGGTCACATGGTCGGCATGACCGGCCAGAGCTTCGTCAATTCCATTATCGACAACTTCGTACACCATGTGGTGCAGACCCGAGCCATCATCGGTATCACCGATATACATGCCAGGGCGCTTGCGGACGGCCTCTAAGCCCTTGAGAACTTTAATAGAATCCGCGCCGTATTCTTGTGATGCCTGTGCGTCTTCGGACATGCCGTTAGTACCTATATTATTTTGGTAACTTATACGTTTTCTGGTGGGGAATGTCACGCGATCCCCCCACATTTTGTGGCGGAACTTGGTTTTTTCAGCAGATCAAAGCCGGTCGATATCCGCCGCGATATCCGCCGCGATTTCCAGGGCATTCACATCGCTGCGCTCGGCCGACAAACGCAGCCCCAACAGGTCGGATTGATACCGCGCCGCAAGACGGTCCGGATCACGATCCGCGCCGATTTCTCCGGCCTCCTGCGCGCGGCGAAACAGCGTTGCAAAACACACTTTCATATCCGCCATATGACGGCTCGCCTTTTCGGCCAGTTCGTGATCCTTCGACTGCAACTCGGCGTAGGTTTTGGCCAACATGCAGGCTCTTGCAGGCATCTGGGCAGAATCGATCACGATCCGTGGCTGCGCCTTCAATGCTTCAAGCGGCCCTAATTCCTCGGCCAGCTCCATAAGGCGCGCCACACCATCCTGCGCGTACCGTTCCAACGTCAGCGCATAAAGCGCATCCTTGGACCCAAATGCCGCATAAAAACTGCCCGGTTTGAGGCCCAACTCGCGTTCCAGATCCTTCAGCGACGTCCCGGCCCAGCCCTGACGCCAAAAAATATCCCTGGCCTTCGCGATCAGAGCGTCTCGGTCATATGCGGGTTTGCGGGGCATCTACTTCACCTATTCTTGAACGCTCGCTCAAATATATACTTGAGTGATCACTCAAGAAAGACTATTTCGGACTCAGTCGCCAGAAAACAGGAGTTCCGACATGGCCAACTTCCCCTCCCACGACCTCGAATCCGCACCAGAAGGATCCAAACCGCTTCTCGAGAAGTCCCAGGCCGCGTTTGGCCGCTTGCCCGGCCTGCACAAGGTGATGGCTGAAAGCCCCCAGCATCTGGAAGCTTATCAGGTCCTGCACGGCCTGTTCATGCAGACCGATTTCGACAATGACGAGAAAACCGTCGTCTGGCAGACCATCAATGTTGAAAATGAATGCCACTACTGTGTGCCCGCTCATACCGGCATCGCGAAGATGATGAAGGTTTCGGATGAGATCACCGAAGCGCTTCGCAACGAAACCCCGCTGCCCAATGCCAAACTCGAAGCACTGCGCACCTTTACCCTGCAAATGATGCAAACCCGCGGCAACGTCTCCGAGGCGCAATTGCAAACCTTCTTTGATTCGGGCTACTCACACCGTGCTGTTCTGGACGTGGTGCTGGGCCTGGCTCAGAAGACCATGTCGAACTACGTCAATCACATGGCTAAAACACCTGTGGATCAAGTCATGCACGGCTTCCTTTGGGAACGCAAGGTCAGCGAACCCGCCTAAGGCGTCACGACCGAGCCTTCGTCGCCTTCCGTGACAACCAGCGTCTGGGCCCTCTCACCCAATTCCGCAAACAACTCAGGCCCGGTGCCCGTCATCCAGGCCTGAGCACCAAGCGCGCAGATCTCATCATAAAGCGCGGCCCGTCGGGTGGCATCCAGATGGGCGGCAACTTCATCCAGCAACACGATCGGTGGCGCACCCACCATCCCGGCCAACGCCCGCGCGTTGGACAGGATCAGCGAAACCAAAAGCGCCTTCTGCTCGCCGGTTGAACAATCCCTGGCAGGCACGCCCTTGGCCGCATACGCCCCATACAGATCCGACCGATGCGGCCCAACCAAAGTCCGCCCCGCCGCCAAATCGCGAAAGCGGCTTTCATTCAATGCGTAACGCAAGTCTTCCGCCGTCCCGGGCATCGTCCCATCGGTCTGCACCAGCTCCAGTTCAGCAGACGGAAATGCCGTTTCTGCCTGATCCTGCGCTGCGCGCAGATGGTCCAGCGCCGATAACCGGGCCACATTTATCCGGTGCCCCATCTCCGCCATCTGACCTTCCAGGGCGGCATACCAATGGGCATCCCTCGCCTGCTCCTTCAGCAAGCGATTCCGTTCCCGCATGGATTTTTCGTAGATCAACGATGCCTCGGCATGGCTTGGGTCGAAACTCAGCGCGATCCGGTCCAAGAACCGGCGCCGCCCTTCGGCGCCCTCGATCCACAACCGATCCATCGACGGAATCAGCCAGACCACCCGCGCCAGCTTGCCCAGATCAATCTGACTGGCGGCCTTGTCGTCAATCCGAACCTGTCGCGCCGCACCACCTTCCGACCAGGTCTCAATCTCGTATCGCTGTCCCTGCGCCTGCAACAGCCCGGACAGCTTCCAGCCCAGCGCCTCGGGGCGCCGAGTCATCTCCGCCGCGCTGGCCCGTCGCATTCCACGACCCGGCGAAAACAGTGAAACCGCTTCTAGGATATTGGTCTTGCCAGCCCCGTTCGGTCCATGGATCGCCACGGGCCGCCCATCCAAAGACAAACGCGCCAGTTTGTGGGACCGGAAATGCGAGACCGTAAGTTCGGTCAGGGCCAAAGCCATGACCCCTCCCTTCATCTTTTCAAAAATACTCCCGCCGGAGGCATCGCGCGCCAGCGCGATCAGACACGCATCGGCATGACAACGTAAACCGCGCTCTGGTCATTGCCTTCACGCATCAGCGTCGGGTCTCCAGCCGAATTGAACATGAACACCGCATTCTCGCGATCCACTTGGCTAGCGATCTCCAGCAGGTACTTCGCGTTGAACCCGATCTCCAGCCGCTCGTCGCCATAGGCTACGGCCAGTTCTTCCTCGGCCGCACCGCTATCCGGCGCGTTCACCGACAGGACCAGCTTGTCCGCATCCAGCTGCAGCTTTACCGCCCGCGACCGCTCTGATGAAACGGTTGCAACACGGTCCACGGCCTGCGCGAATTCGGCAGCGTCGACTTCCAACTTGCGAGTGTTCCCCTGCGGAATGACACGGGTGTAGTCGGGGAAAGTGCCATCGATCACTTTTGAGGTCAGCGTGATATCCGGCGTCGCGAACCGCACCTTGGTTTCACTGACCGAGACAGCGATATCCATCTCGTCATCGTCCAGCAGCTTGCGCAATTCGCCCACGGTCTTGCGCGGCACGATGACGCCCGGCATACCCGCCGCCCCATCCGGCAGGTCGGCGTCAATGCGCGCCAGCCTGTGTCCATCGGTGGCCACGCAGCGCAGAACCTTGCCGCCCTCGGACCCATCCGCCACATGCATGTAAACACCGTTCAGGTAGTACCGGGTTTCTTCAGTCGAAATGGCGAATTTGGACTTGTCGAACAACCGGCGCAGCAATGCTGCGGAAGCTGTGAAATTCGACTGGTACTCCGAAGAAGCCATCACCGGAAAATCTTCTTTCGGCAATGTCGCCAGCGAGAAGTTGGATCTCCCGGCCTCAACCGTCAGGCGACCCGCAGCACTGTCAGCCGTCAACGTGACCAGCGCGCCGTCGGGCAACTTGCGCACGATCTCGTGCAGGGTCGTTGCCGCCACCGTGGTCGCCCCGGCTTTTTCAACCTGCGCAGGGGCCTTGTCCACCACTTCGATATCCAGATCGGTGGCGCGGAACTGCACCTGGTTGCCTTCAGCCTCGATCAGCACATTGGCCAGAATCGGAATTGTGTTGCGGCGTTCCACAACGGATTGGGCCTGCGAAACGGCCTTGAGAAGGGTGCCGCGTTCGATGCTGATCTTCATACCCTCAATTCCTCTGACTTCTGTGCCGACATGGGCGGGACTGGCACGTTAGCGGTTCCACCCTGAGGCACAAGGATTTTTTATGGTTTTCTGGGTCGGATTGCCCAACACGTCAAGGGCCGCGTGGTTTCCAAAGCACAGTTCCAGGCCAGGCGTGGACAATAGCGCACATGATTACGCCCCGGACCTGGTGAACCGGGGCGTTGATGAAGGGCTTGGGTTGCAATTAGGCTTCCAGAGACCGCCGCAGCATTTCAACGTCTTCCGCGATCTGACCGTCGGTCAGCTTCAACTCTTCGATCCGCTTGACGCCATGCATGACCGTGGTGTGGTCACGCCCGCCAAAGCGGCGGCCGATCTCGGGCAACGAGCGGCTGGTCAGCTGCTTGCACAGATACATCGCAACCTGACGCGGACGCGCGTATGAACGCAGGCGTTTCGGACCGATGATGTCGGACAAGCGAATGTTGTAGTAGTCCGATACTTTCCTCTGAATCTCTTCAACGGTGATCTTACGCTCGGACGCGCGCAGGACGTCGGCCAGACAATCCTGAGTCAGTTCCATATCGATCTCACGCCCCACCAGCGAGGCAAACGCAAAGAGACGTGTCAAAGCCCCTTCAAGCACGCGTACATTGGTTGAGATGCGGTGTGCGAGGAATTCCAGAACACCGTCCGCGATGGTCAGATCCGGATATGTGCTGCTATACTGCTGTACCTTGTTCTGCAGGATACCAAGGCGCAATTCGTAGTCGGTGGGGTGCAGGTCGACGACCAGGCCGCATTGCAGACGCGACTTCACACGGTCCTCCAGATCCTTGATTTCGCCCGGGGCGCGATCGGCCGAGATGATAATCTGCTTATTCTGATCCACCAAGGCGTTGAAAGTGTGAAAGAACTCTTCCTGAGTTGAATCCTTGCCCGCGATGAACTGGACATCGTCGACCATGAGCACATCAACCGACCGGAAGAGATGTTTGAAATCCATCATCCGGCGCTCGCGCAGAGCCTGTACAAAGCGGTACATGAACTGTTCGGCCGACAGATAGAGCACATTCAACTCAGGGCGCTTGGTTTTTAGCTCCCAGGCGATGGCGTGCATCAGGTGTGTTTTACCCAGCCCGACGCCGCCGTAAAGGACCAGCGGATTGAAAGTAACCGGCCCGCCTTCTGCAACCCGGCGCGCCGCGGCATGGGCCAGTTCGTTGGGCTTGCCGACCACAAAGCTGTCAAACGTAAAGCGCGCATCCAACGGTGCCGCCTGCAGCGAATCCAGGGCACCATTGCCATCCTCCTGATAGGATGGATCGACCCTTTTGGGTTCCGCCATTTCCCGCGCTGCCGTAGCGGGTTCCACTGCCGGCCGCGCGGGCGAATTGGCCGCGACGCGAAAGGCCAGACGCTCCACCGGTTCACCGGAGGTGTTCAGTTCATAGAGAATGAGATCCGCAAAATTCTGACTCACGTAGTTGCCCATGAAATTCGTCGGCACCGAAAACACCGCTACACCGTCCTCCAACTCCTGAAATTCAAGAGGTTCGATCCAGGTGGTGTAGTTGTTCCGGCCAACAACCTTCAGCAACTTTTTACGCAGCAGTCCCCATTTCTCTTGTGTCATTCAGCGCCTCACGCATCCCATTCTTTATAGGCCTTCAGGCCTTTTATTGAATTTGTCCGGATCACCCGGTCTTCTGGGCGTTCACTCACGCAAAAGGCACCCTTGCGCCGAACCAAATAGATCGGCGGTTAGATTTTCTTTTTCTGCGCATCGCTGATACTGCTACGCTCCAACAGCCGGAGCGCGCCCGAAAACCAGGTTACGCATCACCTTCCAATTTTAGACAGGACCGAGCACCTCGGTTTCCCGAGACCCGAAGCAGATCGCCAAACCGGCCAGACCGGTCGCCGACATTCGTCCATGGATCATCCTGATGCCCGTCAGTCCGATCGCCAGGACAGCCTGTCCCCCCAAGCGAGTGAATCGCTGAAACAGTGGTAACAAGACCGAACGGCCGGCGGCAATGAATCTCTGATATTGACTCAGGAATCCGGCAGAAAGAATCTCTCGGTTTTGTGAAGGCGCGATATATCGGCAACAGCAAAAAGGCGCCGCACATTGCGACGCCTTCTGAAATGGATCAGCCTTGTTTACCTGACGCTAGGTCAGGCACCGGCGTCAGCCCAGTGCTTTTACGCGCGACGACAGGCGCGACATTTTGCGGGCAGCAGTGTTCTTGTGGAAGACACCTTTGGTGACACCGCGCATCAGTTCGGGCTGGGCTGCGCGCAGGGCTGCGGTTGCCGCGTCCTTGTCGCCGGATGCGATTGCTTCTTCAACTTTGCGCAGATAGGTGCGGATGCGCGAACGGCGTGCTTTGTTTACAGCGAAACGCTTTTCGTTCTGACGTGCGCGTTTCTTTGCCTGAGGCGAGTTAGCCATGTGTTTCTGACCTTTGTTCGGTACGGTTATCTAGGGTTGCGCGCCACGGAAACATCCGCACCGGATCAGAAATCACGAGTGTGAGTCGGGCCGAGCGGGCCGCACGCGCATGTATAGCGGCGCTTACTATCCAAGTTGGCGAGGTTTGCCAAGCCGATTCTTTGATGCGCAAGGCAGGTATGAAAAAGGCGGGCAATGGCCCGCCTGTTCCGATCTGGTCAGGGCACCGCTTACTTGTCGCGGAACTGCGCCGCGCGTTTTTCCAGAAACGCGGCCATGCCCTCTTTTTGGTCTTCTGTCGCAAACATCGAGTGGAACACGCGCCGTTCAAACAGCATTCCCTCGCTCAGTGGCAACTCATAGCTGCGGTTCACGGCCTCTTTTGCCGCCATCGCCGTCAGTTGCGATTTCTCCGCGATCTTCTGCGCGGCCCCTATTGCCTCTTCGATCAGCTTTTTTGCCGGAACAACGCGGCTGACCAGCCCCGAACGCTCGGCCTCCTCCGCATCCATAAAGCGCCCGGTCAGGTTCATGTCCATCGATTTTGACTTGCCGACAAATCGGGTCAGGCGTTGCGTGCCACCGATGCCGGCAATGACACCCAAATTGATCTCTGGCTGGCCGAACTTGGCAGTATCAGCGGCGATGATGAAATCGCACAGCATCGCCAGTTCACAGCCGCCACCCAACGCATATCCTGCCACCGCAGCAATGATCGGTTTACGAATAGCCGAGACGCGATCATTCGCTTCGCCAAACAGGTTTTGACTGTAGACATCGACAAAGCTCATCTCGGACATCTCTTTGATATCCGCGCCCGCGGCAAAGGCCTTTTCCGAGCCGGTGATGACGATGCAGCGCACCTTGTCGTTTTCATCTGCCTCTTCCAGCGCGGTGTACAGCTCACCCATCAACTGGGTGTTCAGCGCATTCATCGCGTCCGGTCTGTTGAGCTTGATAAGGGCAACGTGGTCTTCGATTTCGACGATGATCGTCTCAAAAGCCATGGGATGTAAGCTTCCGGTTGTTCCGTTCAAGTACGATTCCTTACCACGCGAAAAACTTGGATCAAGCTATCTTTGGCATTGCGCACAGTAGAAGGATGAGCGACCGGACTGGGTGATTCTCCTTATCACAGCGTCACAACCTTCGGTCCGGCAGGGCTCGCCCTCTCGGCCATAGACGTCAAAGCTGTGCTGAAAATATCCAAGTTCTCCATCAGCTTGGCGGAAATCCCGCAGCGACGATCCACCCGCCTCAATCGCCTCCTGCAGCACCTGCCGAATAACAGGAACCAGCGCCGCGACTCGCGCCGCAGAAATTTGCCCGGCCCTGCGACGTGGCGACACCCCGGTGCGATAAAGCGCCTCGCACACGTAAATATTGCCGAGCCCGGCAACGATTCCCTGATCCAGCAATGCGGATTTGACCGGCGTGTTCTTTCCGCGAAACGCATCGACCAGGTGTTGCTCGTGAAAATCATTGCCCAAGGGTTCCGGCCCCAGAACCGACAGAAGTTTGTGTTCCTCGGCCGTGGCCGTCGGCAGCAGATCCATTGCCCCGAACCGGCGCGGGTCGTTGAAGGTCACCCGCGCGCCATTGACCATGTGAAACACGACGTGATCGTGTTTTGCCGGCATCGGATGCTCGTGCACGAACTGCCCAAGCGGATCGCCCGAGACGGTCATCCGCCCGGACATGCCCAGATGGATCAAAAGCGTCTCGCCGCTGCCAAGATCGGCCAGAATGTATTTGGACCGCCGCCGCAGCCTGTCAACCCGCTGGCCCGTCAGTCGCTCGGCCATGCGTTCCGGAAACGGCCAGCGCAGATCCGGTCGGTTCACGTCCGCCTTTTCGATCACCACCCCCTCCATTGCAGGGGTCAGGCCGCGTCTTACTGTCTCGACCTCGGGCAATTCCGGCATTACACGGCTCCTAATCCAAAGGGCCGCATTGTGCCCCGGTTCCAGAGCCCTATAACAGAGGCGAAATTCGACAAACGGCAAGGCAAATGTCCGACAACAGCGACAAGACCACACATTTCGGGTTCGAAACCGTGCGCGAGGCTGAAAAAGCCGGGCGCGTACAGGGCGTGTTCAACTCGGTCGCCTCGAAATACGACGTGATGAACGACGTCATGTCGATGGGCATCCACCGTGTCTGGAAAGACGCGATGATGGACTGGCTGGCTCCGCGCCCTGGTCAGCGGCTGCTGGATGTGGCGGGTGGCACGGGCGATATTTCTTTCCGCTTCCTTAAACGCGCGGGCCACGGCCACGCCACCGTTCTGGATCTGACCGAACCGATGCTGATCGAAGGCCGCCAGCGCGCCGAAGCCGACCAGATGTCGGACAGCCTCAACTGGGTAGTCGGTGATGCCATGGCACTGCCTTTCGAGGACAACACGTTTGACGTCTACACCATCTCGTTCGGGATCCGGAACGTCACCCGCCCGCAAGAGGCGTTGAACGAAGCGTTCCGTGTTCTCAAACCCGGTGGCCGCCTGATGGTGCTGGAATTCAGCCAGTTGCCCAATGACGGGTTGCAAAAGCTCTATGACCTCTACAGCTTCAACGTCATCCCGCGCATGGGGAAACTGATCGCCAATGACTACGACAGCTATCAGTACCTGGTCGAATCGATCCGCAAATTCCCGGATCAGGAAACCTTTTTGAACATGGTCCGCGCAGCGGGATTCGAGAATGCCAAATACCGCAACCTGAGCATGGGCATCGCGGTGCTGCATTCCGGATGGAAGATCTGACCTATGCGCGGCCCTCATAATATCATCCGCCTGATCCGCACAGGCGCCACCTTAGAGCGCACGGGTGCCATGAATGTCGTGCTGGATGCGTTTGAAGCCCCGCGTGCCGTGCGCATCCTGGCGCATACGTTGGGCAAACCCTTCCAATGGCTGGGTTACAAAGGCGATTCCAAGATGCCGCCGGCGACGCGTGCCCTGACCGCGCTGGGTCCGGCCTACATAAAGTTTGGCCAGGTGCTGTCGACCCGACCGGATGTTGTAGGCAACGAACTGGCAAGCCAGCTGCGTGTGTTACAGGACAAACTCCCCCCTTTTTCCCGCTCAGCAGCAATGGCCGAAGTGGAAAAGGAACTGGGGCAACCGGTGGCCGAAATCTTCAGTGAATTCAGCGATCCGATTGCCGCCGCTTCGATCGCACAGGTTCACAAGGCCAAACTGACCAGCACGGGCGAAGACGTCGCCGTCAAGGTCCTTCGCCCCGGCATCGAACGCGCCTTCAAAAAGGATGTCGACGCTTTCTATTTTGCCGCCCGCATTGTTGATCTCTTTGCCCCCGGCGCGCGCCGATTGCGCCCGATGGAGGTCATCGAGCATTTCGACGGGATCGTACGCGGCGAACTTGACCTGCGTCTGGAAAGCGCGGCTGCTTCGGAATACGCTGCCAACACAAAGGATGATGCGGGCTTTTGGCTGCCGCCCGTGGTTTGGTCGTTGTCCGCACGCCGGGTGATGACGCTCAGCTGGGCAGATGGAATCCCGCTTGGCGACAACGAGGCTCTGGATGCCGCGGATCATAACCGCAACGATCTGGCCCAGCGGGTCTTGCGCCTGTTTTTGCTGCATGCCCTGCGCGACGGCTACTTTCATGCCGACATGCATCAGGGAAACCTGAAAGTCGCGGCAAACGGCGACATCATTGCCTACGACTATGGCATCATGGGCCATATCGACGAATACACCCGCCGGGTCTATGCCGAGATCCTGTTCGGCTTCATCCGTCGCGACTACAAGCGCGTGGCCGAAGTGCATTTCGAGGCGGGCTATGTCCCCGCCAATCAGGACGTTGACGAGTTCGCCCGGGCCCTGCGCGCGGTCGGAGAGCCGATCTTCGGTATGGACGCTACCCATATCTCCATGGGGCGTTTGCTGAGCTACCTGTTCGAAGTAACCGAACGGTTCGGGATGGAAACCCGGACGGAACTGATCCTGCTGCAACGCACCATGGTTGTGGTCGAAGGCGTCGCGCGGTCACTGGACCCCCACATGAACATCTGGGAGGTCGCGCGTCCCGTGGTTGAAGATTACATCAAACAGTCAATCGGCCCGCGCGCCGTAATGCGGGACTTCGGCAAGACAGCAATGGTTCTGGCCCGGTTTGGCCCACGCCTGCCTGGATTGGTTGAAAACGCGCTGATTGCGCAGACCCAACAGGAAGAAACCAAAGGCAACAAAGTCGTGGCGTCACTTCTGACCGCCGCAATCGGCGCAGCTTTCGGTGCGGCGGCGGTGCTTTTGATTACAGTATTGGGTTAACTCCGGCCCGCCTGCTTCATCTGGCCAAAAATATCCTCGGGGGGAATCGCGCCATGGCGCGATGGGGGGCTGACAGCCCCCCTGCCCGATCTCAGATCAAAGGCGCTCGATTGCTATGGCAATCCCCTGACCGCCCCCAATGCACATGGTGATCAGACCTTTGGAACCACCGGTGCGCTCCAACTCGTAGAGGGCCTTCAAAGTGATGATCGCACCGGTCGCGCCCACCGGGTGGCCCAGAGCGATCGCACCACCGTTGGGGTTAACCTTCGATGCGTCCAGCCCAAGCTCCTGATTGACAGCCAAAGCCTGCGCAGCGAACGCCTCATTGCTTTCAATGACATCAAACTCTTCGGTGGACAGCCCGGTCTTCTTTAGCAGATTCTGAACCGCCGGAACCGGTCCGATCCCCATCACTTCGGGCCGAACCCCGGCATGGGCATATCCCAAAACGCGCGCCCTGGGCTTCAATCCGGCTTTCTCGGCGGCATCTGCCGTCGCCAGAACCATAGCCGCTGCCCCGTCATTGATACCCGAGGCATTTCCGGCAGTAACACGACCGTCTTTCTTGAACACCGGTCGCAAACCTGACAGCGCCTCAAGCGAGGTTGCTTTCGGGTGCTCATCGACCTTGAAATCGACCATGTCGCGCTTAACCTTGACCTGCACTGGCGCGATCTGGCTTTCGAAATAACCCGCCTCGATCGCTTCCGCCGCGCGGGTCTGGCTGGTCATTGCAAAAGCGTCCATCTGCTCACGGCTGATCTGGTGCTCGTCCGCGACGTTCTCGGCGGTGATACCCATATGCCCGGTTCCGAACGGGCAGTTCAGTGCCCCCAGCATCATGTCCAGCGAGGTGACATCACCCATCTTTGCGCCCCACCGCGCCTGCGGAATGATATAGGGGCTGCGCGACATGCTTTCGGCGCCGCCTGCAACGGCGAATTCCGCATCGCCCAACGTCAGCGACTGCACCGCCGACACGATCGCCTGCGCGCCAGACCCGCACAACCGGTTCACGTTCATTGCGGGGGTGCCATTTGGAATTCCTGCCTGCATCGCAGCAACCCGTGACAGATACATGTCACGCGGCTCGGTGTTGATCACATGACCGAACACCACATGCCCGATTTGCGCGCCTTCGACACCGGACCGCTCCAGCGCCGCCTCGGTCGCAACAGTCGCCAGATCAATCGGCGCGGTCGAGGCCAGAGCCCCGCCAAAGGTGCCAATCGCGGTGCGGGCACCATCGAGAATTACGATGTCGGTCATGGATCACTCCTCCTGAATTTGACCGCAGTATGCACACGCAGAATGATGATGTCGCGCAAGACGTCCCGTCACGGACGGAATTGACAATGCTCCGCTCAGCGCGCATGAAATTCCGTCATGACGGAAAACACAGACGATATCCTGACACGCCTCCCCGCCCGCCTGAAAGAGGCACGCAGGGCCAAGGGCCTGTCCCTCGAAGCGGTCGCCAACTTAAGCGGCGTCTCCCGGTCCATGGTCAGCCAGATCGAACGGGGCGAAAGCAGCCCGACCATCTCGACACTGTGGAACCTGACCCGCGCCCTGCAGGTGGATTTTGCGGGCCTTCTGGAAGACTCCAAAGCCAAGAATCAAATCGAGGTGCTCAAGAAAACCGAAGTGCCAAGTATCGATAACATGGGCGAGCGATGCCGGATTCACATCCTGTCGCCGCCGGAAGAGGCCGGTGGGCACGAAGTTTACGATATTCAGTTCGAAGACGGCGGTGCGTTGAACAGCCAGCCCCATAAGCGGGGCGCACGGGAACAGTTAACCGTTTTGGAGGGCGCCGTCCGTGTCATTTCGGGGAACGCCGTTTCGGACCTGAAGCAAGGCGATACCGCCCGGTATGCAGCGGATATTGCGCATTCCATTTCCGCCGATGGCCCGGCACGGGTTTTCCTGATCGTAAAAAACGCCTGACATCAGCAAATTTCCGCCTTCACGGAAATTTTTCCTTCATACTGTAATTCCCCTATTTGGGAATATTGTCCACTATGTTAGAAACGCGACTCAGATGAACGGAGGTCGCCATGGCAGATGCATTCCTGTCCCACATCACGGACACCCTTGCGCAGATCGAAGCAGAAGGCCTGTACAAACGCGAACGAATGATCACCTCGCCCCAGGGCGGTGAGATTACGGTGGGCGACAGGCAGGTTATTAACCTGTGTGCTAACAATTACCTGGGTCTGGCCGATCACCCCGCTCTGATCGAGGCTGCCACGAACGCAATGGGACCCAAAGGGTTCGGCATGGCTTCGGTGCGATTCATCTGTGGAACGCAGGATATTCACCGGGAACTGGAACAGGCGTTGGCGAAGTTCCTGAACAAAGACGATTCCATCCTGTTTGCAGCCTGTTTCGACGCCAATGGCGGACTGTTCGAACCTTTGTTGGGCCCGGAAGACGCCATTATCTCGGACAGTCTGAACCACGCGTCGATCATTGACGGCGTGCGGCTGTGCAAGGCGAAGCGCTATCGCTACATGAACAATGATATGAACGACCTTGAAGCCTGGCTGAAACAGGCGCGCGAGGACGGGGCGCGGCATGTCATGATCGCCACTGATGGCGTATTTTCCATGGATGGATATCTGGCCAACCTGCCAAAAATTCGCGAACTGGCGGACAAGTACGATGCCATCGTCATGGTAGATGACTGCCACGCCACCGGCTTTATGGGGCCAATCGGTGCCGGAACACCGGATCACTTCGGTGTCGACGTAGACATTCTGACGGGAACTCTGGGCAAGGCACTTGGGGGGGCAATCGGCGGCTATATCGCCGGGCCGCAGCCAGTGATTGACCTGCTGCGGCAGCGGGCGCGGCCCTATCTGTTCTCAAACTCGCTGCCGCCTTCCATCGTCGCCGCAGGGCTTGAAGCCATCCGTCTGGTCGAACAGGGCGACATGCTGCGCGCTCAGCTATTCGGCAATGCGAAATACTGGCGCGCGGGTCTGGAAAAACTGGGATTTGACCTGCTTCCCGGCGAGCACCCGATCATCCCCGTGATGCTGGGTGAAGCGCAGTTGGCGCAGGACATGGCCGCACGTCTGTTTGACGAAGGCGTCTATGTTTCGGGCTTCTTCTTTCCTGTCGTGCCACGCGGAAAGGCGCGGATCAGAACCCAGATGAATGCAGCCTTGACAAGGGACGAACTGGACAGCGCACTGGCGGCCTTCGGTAAGGTCGGCAAGGAGCTGGGAGTGATCTGATGCGACCCAACACAATGAAAGCGCTCGAGAAGTCCAGGCCCGAGGAAGGGCTTTGGATGGTGCGGTCTCCGGTGCCGGAAATCGGCCCCGATGAGGTGCTGATCAGGATCAACAAGACCGGTATCTGCGGCACCGATATTCATATCTGGAACTGGGATGAATGGGCCGCGCATACTGTTCCGGTGCCGATGATCACCGGTCACGAATTTGCCGGAGAGATTGTTGAGATCGGACGCAACGTGACGGGTCTTGAGATTGGCCAGCGCTGCTCGGGGGAAGGGCATCTGATCGGAACCGACAGCCGCCAGAGCCGCGCAGGCAAGTTTCACCTCGACCCCGGCACGCGCGGCATCGGGGTAAACGAACAGGGGGCGTTTGCCCAATACCTGAAACTGCCCGCCTTTAACGTTGTGCCCTTGCCGAACGACGTCCCGGATGAAATCGGAGCGATCCTTGATCCGCTCGGCAATGCGGTGCACACGGCGCTCAGCTTTGATTTGCTGGGAGAGGACGTTCTGATTACCGGAGCGGGTCCCATTGGCATCATGGCTGCCGCGGTCGCCCGTCATGCCGGGGCACGGCATGTGGTGATCACCGATATCAACCCGGATCGTTTGAAGCTTGCCGAACATGTCGTACCCACGGTTCGCGCCGTCGATGTCAGTCACGAAGACCTGAAAGACGTTATCGCTGCGCTTGGAATGCAACAGGGGTTCGATGTGGGCCTGGAAATGTCAGGCTCACAAGCCGCGCTGGATCAGATGGTCGAAGCGCTGGTGATGGGTGGCAAGATTGCCCTTCTGGGTATCCCGCCCGGCAAATCCCCGGTCGACTGGTCGCGCATCGTGTTCAAGGCGATCACCATCAAAGGCGTCTATGGCCGCGAGATGTTCGAGACTTGGTACAAGATGATAGCCATGCTTCAGAACGGCCTGGATGTCAGCCGGGTCATCACTCATCGGTTCAGCGTCGACGATTTCACCAAAGGGTTTGAGGCCATGAAATCCGGTCAATCCGGCAAAGTGGTGCTGGACTGGACCTGAAATGACAAAACGAAAACAGCGGCCCGAATGAGCCGCTGTTTTTCTTTGTCTGATTGTGTCTGGATCAGTCCAGCGTGCGGGTAACTTCTTCGCGTTCAAAGATTTCGATGACGTCGCCCTGGCGGATGTCATCGTAGTTCTCGAATGCCATACCACATTCCTGACCCGACTGGACTTCGGCCACTTCGTCCTTGAAGCGCTTCAGCGTCTTCAGCGTGCCTTCGTGGATCACCACGTTGTCGCGCAGCAGGCGGACGCCTGCGGAACGACGGGCAACACCTTCGGTGACCAGACAGCCAGCAACCTTGCCAACACCGGTGACCTTGAAGACTTCGCGGATTTCGGCGTAACCGATGAACTTCTCGCGAATTTCGGCGCTCAGCAGACCCGATGCGGCCGCTTTCACGTCATCAACGAGGTCATAGATCACCGAATAATAGCGGATCTCAACACCCTTCTGGTTCGCCGTATTCCGGGCTGACGCATTGGCACGAACGTTGAACCCAAAGACCGGCGCGCCGGAGGCTTCAGCCAGGCCGACATCCGTCTCGGTGATCGCACCAACGCCCGAGTGCAGTACACGCACGCGCACTTCGTCGTTTCCGATCTTCTCCATCGCCTGAACGATGGCTTCGGCAGAACCCTGCACGTCGGCTTTGACGAGGATCGGCAACTCGGCCACGTTCTCGTCTTCCTTGGCCTTCTGCATCAGTTGCTCAAGGGTGGTCGCGGCACCGGCGGCGGCGCGTTTGTCCTTGGCGGCTTGTTCGCGGTAGGCTGCGATCTCACGGGCCTGAGCTTCTGTCTCGGTCACGTTCAGAACGTCACCGGCCTCGGGCGTACCATTTAGGCCCAGAACCTCGACCGGAACCGAGGGGCCAGCTTCCTTGACGCGTTCGCCCTTGTCGTTGATCAGCGCACGGACCTTACCGTACTGTTCACCCACAACGAAGATATCGCCCTGACGCAGCGTGCCGTTCTGAACCAGAACAGTGGCCACAGGACCACGGCCCACATCCAGCTGCGCCTCGATTACGGCGCCCTGGGCAGCGCGGTCGGGGTTGGCTTTCAGTTCCAGAATCTCGGCTTGCAGCGCGATGGCTTCCAGCAGTTCGTCCAGACCCTGACCGGTGATGGCCGACACTTCGACGTCCTGAACTTCACCCGACATCTTCTCGACGATCACTTCGTGTTGCAGCAGGTCGGTGCGGACCTTGTCCGGGTTCGCGTCCGGTTTGTCGATCTTGTTGATCGCCACGATCATCGGCACTTCGGCCGCCTTGGCGTGGTTGATCGCCTCGATCGTCTGCGGCATCACCGCGTCATCGGCCGCAACCACCAGAACCACGATATCCGTGACCTGGGCACCGCGCGAGCGCATCGAGGTAAAAGCCGCGTGGCCCGGAGTATCCAGGAAGGTCAGCGTCGTGCCACCATCGGTTTCTACCTGATAGGCACCGATATGCTGGGTGATGCCACCCGCTTCGCCTGCGACGACCCGCGCATCGCGGATCGCGTCCAGCAGCGAGGTCTTACCGTGGTCAACGTGACCCATGATCGTAATGACCGGCGGACGCGGTTGCAGATCTTTTTCGCTGTCTTCGACCTCTTTGATGACGTCCTCGACATCCGAATCGGAAACACGGGTGACCTTGTGGCCGAACTCTTCGATGATCAGCTCGGCTGTATCGGCGTCGATGGTCTGGTTCTGCGTCACCATCATGCCCATCTGCATCAGTGATTTGACCACATCGGCCACACGCTCGGCCATACGGTTCGCCAGTTCCGAAACCATGATCGCTTCGGGCAACTGTACGTCGCGGATCACCTTTTCGCGCTCGACCGGGCCGCCCATGGCTTTCTGACGCGCACGCTCCTGCTTGCGCTTCATCGACGCCATCGAGCGCTGACGGTTACCTTCGCCACCGGTGGCCTGACCCAGTGTCAGCTTGCCGGACCTGCGGTTGTCGTCACGCCCTTTGCCGCGACCGCGTTGTTCGCGTTCGCGATCCTGCTTGCGCGGAGTCGCCGCTGGAGCAGGCTTGCTGGCCGGGGTGCGGGCCGCCTTGGGTTCCTCGGGGGCCGGGGCAGCAGCAGCGCGTTTGGCGGCTTCTTCCGCCTCTTTGCGCTTGCGCTCTTCGTCTTCTGCCTTCTGGCGCGCACGTTCTTCGGCCTCACGCTGTTCGCGTTCCTTGGCCTCTTGCTCGGCACGGCGGCGGGCGCGTTCTTCTTCACGCGCCTTTTCTTCCGCCTCGCGGGCAGCAGCCTCGTCGGCCTCCCGCGCCTTGGCGGCCTGCAATGCCTTCATGCGGCGCGCCATTTCGGCATCCGAGATGCCCGCCGGACGACGTGAAGGATCACCCGACGGCGCAGCGCCGCCACCTGGCTTGCTGGCACCCGGCTTGGGGACCACCACGCGCTTGCGTTTGGTTTCCACCACGACATTCTTGGTGCGTCCGTGGCTGAAACTCTGTTTCACATTTCCGGGGCGTGCCCCGCCACGAAGACCCAATGTCTTTTTGCCGTCACTATCGCTCATAAAGCTTCTTACCCTTCCGAGCGGCCCTTGCCGCCGTCATCCGTTTCGCGCAAGCCACGCAGGCGCTGCGCTTCCTCTACAACACGTTTGGCGAGTCCGCCAGAGGCCAGAGCCGCATGAATCACGGTTTGGCGCCCAAATGCCTGTCCCAACTCGTCCGCCGTCAGCCAACCGATGTATTTTCCAAAATGCGGCGTGCTCAGTTTCGACTTGCCGCGCCCCGATCCGTCGGTGGCCTGAATCAGTACCTGGGCCTCTTCCCGGTCCAGCCACGTCTTGACCTTTTCGTAGCCGGCGACCGCATCGCCGGACTTGCGGGCCAGACTCAGCAGTTCGATCACCCGGCGCGAAATCTGCCGCTCGACCTCATCCGCCAGATCCTGCGGTATGGTCACCTGAGCCTTGAACCCGCGTGCAAACAGTTTCTTGCCCACGGCCCGGTCCAGAGCGGCGCGATCCGCCGCCACATAGACCCCACGTCCCGGCAGTTTCGCCGCGACATCCGGATAGACCTGACCGTCCGGCCCCGTCACAAAGCGTATCAACCCATATTTAGGCTGAACTTCGCCCGTGGCGATGCACTTGCGTTCAGGTCCTTCGGACCGGTCTTTATGGACGCCACCGCGACCCATTCACGCCACCCGAGGCCTGAAATCAGGCCTCGGCCTCCTCGTCTGCAATTTCACCATCTTCTTCGGCCTGCTCCAGCTCGGCCGGATCAACCCAACCCAGCATGATGCGGGCCGTCATGACCAGATCCTGTGCTTCTTCCAGCGTGACGCCGAAAGGCTCCAGAACACCGTCATCCTTGATGCGTTCGCCCTCGACCGTGGTCCAGCCACCGGCCAGTTCCCAGTCCGCGCAGGTCGCGAAGTCTTCCAGTGTCTTCACATCGTCCTTGGCCAGCGCCTCAACCATCTGGGGTGTCAGGCCTTCGAATTCAATAAGGCTGTCCTCGGCGCCCAGGGCACGGGCAGCATCCAGCGCGGCCTTGGCCTGTGCTTCCAGGAATTCCCGCGCGCGGGTTTGCAGTTCCTGCGCGGTGCCTTCGTCTACACCGTCAATGACCAGCAGCTCGTCGATCTCGACGTAAGCCACCTCTTCGAGGTTGGTGAAACCCTCTGAGACCAGCAACTGGGCAAAGAATTCGTCCAGATCCAGACTTTCCATGAACAGCTTGGTGCGGGCTTCGAATTCCTTCTGACGACGCGCCGACTCTTCAGCCTCGGTCATGATGTCGATGTCCAGACCGGTCAGCTGGCTGGCCAGACGCACGTTCTGACCACGGCGGCCAATGGCGAGCGATAGCTGTTCCTCGGGGACCACAACCTCGATCTTGCCGGCTTCTTCGTCCAGAACCACCTTGGAAACCTCGGCGGGTTGCAGCGCGTTCACCAGGAAAGTCGGCTGGTCCTCGTTCCACGGGATGATGTCGATCTTTTCGCCCTGCAGCTCATTCACAACGGCCTGCACGCGGCTGCCGCGCATACCTACGCAGGCACCGACGGGATCAATTGAGCCGTCATAGGAAATCACCGCGATCTTCGCGCGCGAGCCGGGGTCACGGGCCACGGCCTTGACCTCGATGATGCCGTCATAGATTTCCGGCACTTCCATCTTGAACAGCTCGGCCATGAATTCCGGCGCGGTACGCGACAGGAAGATCTGGTGGCCGCGAACCTCGCGGCGGACTTCCTTGATATAGGCGCGCACACGGTCATTCGGGCGATAGCTTTCGCGGCCAATCTTGTCGTTGCGGCGCAGAACGGCCTCGGCACCACCCAGATCGACGATGACATTGCCGAATTCTTCGCGCTTGACGGCACCGTTGATGATGGTTCCGGCGCGATCCTTGAATTCTTCGTACTGACGATCACGCTCAGCCTCGCGGACCTTCTGCAGAATCACCTGTTTCGCCGACTGCGCCGCGATACGGCCCATTTCAACCGGCGGCACTTCTTCAGCGAAGACGTCACCGACTTGCGGGTCTTCCATGTACTGTTTGGCCTGCTCGACGGTGAACTCGGCCTGATAGTTTTCCAGCTCGTCATCCTCGACCACGGTACGAACGCGGGTAAAGGTGGCCTTGCCGGTCTTACGGTCGATGCTGACGCGAATGTCCATCTCGGCGCCGTAGCGGCTCTTGGCGGCGCGGGCGAGCGATTCTTCCATCGCTTCGACAACCAGACCGGGGTCGATCATCTTTTCGCGGGCCACGGCCTCGGCGGTCTGCAGCAGCTCCAGCTGGTTGGCTGAGGTGATTGCCATCAGTTCGTCTCCTCTTCGGACCCTTCGGTCTCAATCTCGTCGAAAGCGTTTTCGTTCAGGGCACCGGCATCCTTGCGCTGGCGCAGCATTTCCTTGATCAGGTCGTCGGTCAGGACCAGCTTGGCGTCGCTCAGCCAGTCGAACTGCAGACCGATGGTGATCGTTTCTGACCCTTCGGGGATGTTTATCAGAACCTCGTCCCCTTCGATCCCGGCCAATTCACCCTTAAAGCGGCGGCGGCCGTCGATCAGCTCGGCAGTTTCGATCTTGGCTTCATACCCCTCGAACGTCTCAAAATCCTTGAGACGGGTCAGAGGGCGGTCGATACCGGGGCTGGACACTTCCAGCGTATAGGCGTCAAGGATCGGATCCTCGACATCCAGCGTGGCGCTGACCGCGTTCGAAATTTCAGCGCAATCATCCACTTCGATACCGCCATCGGGCTTGTCGGCCATGATTTGCAGCGTGGTCTGTTTGCCGCTCATCAGGCGAATACGGACCAGCTCATACCCCAGATCCTCGATCACGGGGGTAATGATCTCGGCCAGTCGCCGATCGATGGCAGCTTTGGCTATCAGGTCGTTTGTCATCAGGTTCTCTACCCATGAATCGGGCACAAAAAAACGGGCGCGCGGCCCGTCGATCTTTTCCGGTGGAGCCCCGGACCCTAGCCCGACACGCCGCTGTTGAAACTGCATATACGCAGGGTTTCCCGAAACTGCAACCCCCAGCAGGTCACACTGAACGGAATTGCGTCACCCACCACCTTTCGGCGATGCGCCCGTCGTCCAGCGCGCGGCCCTTTCCGATCTGGCGGGGCATTCCCACATGAGCAGCCAGCGCCAGTGCCATCTCCGATTCGGCGGGAAAAAACCGCAAACCTCGCTGGCCCTTCAGCCCCTCCAAGGCAGGCAAGGCAGCGATGTCGACATACCCATCCCGCAATGCTTCAGCGCGGACATTTGGGTCCGGAATGACGATAATTTCCACGGAGTCGGCCCAACCGGCCTGTCCGTCCTTGTAGTGACCGCTCACCTTGCGTCCGAGGAAATGGCGGCCATCCTCGGCACGCTCGACCCGGTAACACCCTGTCCCGTTCGCGGCGTGCAGCGGCGTGACCCCCTGCCCCTTGCGCGTAATGACAAACCGACTGTCGGCCAGAAGAAACGGCAGGCCCGGATTGGCCGCGGCCAATTCCAATCGTATCGCAGTCAGGGAAAGCGCTTCGGCCTGTCCGACTTCTTCCAGAACGGCCAGAACATCACCCATTTCCAGAACCGCGCCATCGTGAAACAGAACGTCCCGGCGCAGCTCGAAATTCCAGACGCGCGCTTCTGCATCGGTTTGCCAACTGGTTGCCAGTTCTCCACGCAAGGTGCCATCCGGCGCAATCTCGGTCAGCGTGTCGAACACCGCGCCGCGTGCCACCTGCTCGAGGCTGTCATCACGGGGCACGGCCAACCGCAGGGCCCCGCCCGATTTCGGCGTATCCGCAAGCGAAGCTCCGGTCGCCGCCAGCAGAGCGGCAGCGGCACCCGACGCAAACAGGGCTCGGCGGTCGATCCGTGTCATGCCACAGCCTCCTCGGCCACACGGTCCATGATACGGACCAGTTCGGCGCTAATTCCGGGCTCAGAGAGGGCGTGGCCTGCCTGCCGCACCATTTTCAGCTCGGCGTTGGGCCAGCGGTCGGCCAGATTCCAGGCAGCTTGCGGCGGGCAGATCATGTCATAGCGACCTTGAACGATATAGCCGGGAATATGTGCGATCCGATCCATCCGATCCAGAATCTGGCCGTCTTTCTCAAGAAATCCACCATTCATGAAATAGTGGTTTTCAAGCCGAGCAAAGGCGCGCGCATACTCTCCGGGGCTTTCCCCGGTCGATCCGTTGGAATGGATCGAAGCCAGCGCATTTTCCCAACTGGACCAGGCGCGAGCATACAGGATCTCGGTCGCGCGATCGCCTGAGAACAGGCGTTTGTGATAGGCCGTGATTGTGTCGTGCAGTTCGGCATCGGGCAGCAGGGACGTGAATTTCGCCCACTGCTCGGGCCAGAATTTTCCGGCCCCACCGCCATAGAACCAGTCCAGTTCGGCCTTTGTCATCAGGAACACGCCACGCAGCACCAGACGGGCAACGTGATCCGGATGGGCCTGCGCGTAGATCAGCGCCAAGGTGGCCCCCCAGCTGCCGCCAAAAACGATCCACTCATCTATGTCCAGCAAAACGCGCAGGCGTTCTATATCGTCAACCAGATGCCATGTCGTGTTGTCTTCGACCGCAGCGTGGGGCCGGGACCGGCCACAGCCGCGCTGATCGAACAGAATCACCCGGTAAACATCGGGATCAAAATAGCGGCGCATCGCCGGACTGCAGCCACCACCCGGGCCGCCATGCAAAACCACGACCGGTATCCCATCGGGATTGCCGCATTGTTCCATATAGATGCGATGCCCGTCGCCCACATCCACCATCCGCTGATCGAACGGGTCGGTCGGCGGGTAGAGATATTGAACTGCGCGCTTTTGGTCCGGGTACTTGTCCATTATTGGCCTATATAGTCCTTACGGGTAAAAGAGCATACGGAGACAGGAATGCAAGCGCATCCGAACACGGTCGACCCTTCCGAGATCGCAAAATTCGAAGCGATGGCCGCGGAATGGTGGGATCCGCATGGTAAATTCAAGCCATTGCACATGCTGAATCCGTGCCGTCTGGACTATATCACACAACAGATTGCGGGCGAGTTCGATCGCGACCTGAAGGACCCTGATCCCTTTGAAGGCCTGCGTCTGCTGGATATCGGATGCGGTGGCGGATTGCTGAGCGAGCCGATGTCCCGACTGGGGGCCGAGGTCGTCGGCGCCGACGCCGCCGCAGGCAACCTGCCCGTCGCACGTATTCATGCGGAACAATCCGGGCTGCAAATCGACTATCGCCACACAACGGCCGAATCGCTGGCCGAGGCAGGCGAACAGTTCGACGTTGTCCTGAACATGGAAGTTGTCGAACACGTTGCTGATCCGCTCAGCTACCTGACGGCGACCCAGCACCTGCTGAAACCCGGCGGACTGCAGATCTGTTCGACCATCAACCGCAATCCGAAATCCTACGCCATGGCGATTTTCGGAGCCGAAGTGGTCATGCGCTGGCTGCCGCGCGGCACCCATGAGTGGCACAAGTTCATCACACCAGACGAATTGTTCGACCTGCTGCGCCAGGCAGGGCTGGACCCGGTCGACCGCAAGGGGTTCGTGTTCAACCCGATCCTGTGGAGCTGGTCAATTTCCGACCGCGACCTCAGCGTGAATTACGTGACCGCAAGCGTGAAGCCGGGCTGAGCTGTTCGAGATGGGGGCAAGCGCCCATCTGACGCTGGATGCCGAATTGCCCCTATTCACCCTCAAGCTGCAACCGCAAATCTCGCAGCACGGGCAACGTGCTGCGAACCCGCTCCAGACCCAATTCTCCGACCACACGGTTGATCAGCGGTGCAATCGACGAAATCGCCTGATCGCGCGCACGGCGGCCGGCGGGGCTGATCGCCACCATCTTACGACGGGCATCGTCCCAGTCGGGTCGAATGTGGATGTATCCGGCCCATTCCAGCTTGGCCAAAGTGTTGGTCATCGCGCCTCGGGTCACATGGAATGTATTGGCCAGTTGCGCCGGGCTGCGCTCGTCTCCGACAAAGACCAGATGGTTCAGCACCGAGAAATGCGAGATCTCCATGCCCTTGGGCAGCACCCGGCTGAGCCGGTTGCGCAAAAGCTGATCGGCGGTCAGGATCTCGCTGAAAAGCGTGACCGCAAGGGCATTTTTCTCGTCCGTCATATTCCGGTTCTGGATCAGGGCCCGTCGAAAGGCCGCACGTGAGTCAATGAGGGCACACGGCTGCGCGCCTGTGTCACAGAACTATCATCCAAATCGAAAATGTGAATGCCCGGATCGTTACCTGCGTCGATCAGCACCTCTCCCCAAGGGGCCACAACCATGCTGTGGCCATAGGTATGACGGGTCCTGCCGCGGGTTTTCGGATGCTCACCCGTTTGCGCCGGGGCCAGAACCCAACAGCCGGTCTCAATCGCGCGCGCGCGCAACAACGGTTCCCAATGGGCCGCGCCGGTAACCGGTGAAAAAGCCGCCGGAACAGTCAGAATCCGCGCGCCGGACTGCGCCAGCGCCGCGTAAAGTTGCGGGAAGCGAATGTCATAGCAGACAGTCATGCCAACCTTGCCGAAATCGGTCTCGGCAATCACTGCCTTGTCGCCTGGCCGATAGTTCCTGGATTCGCGGAAGGTTTCAGACTCGGTGACCTGCACGTCGAACATGTGAATCTTGTCATAGCGGGCCACGATCTGACCCTTCGGGTCGATCAGGAAGGACCGGTTGGCGAATCGCCCATCTGCGTCATGGGTCCTGACCGCCAGCGAGCCGATCAGCAGCCAGACACCAAGCGTGGCGGCCTGTTCTCGCAGGCCGGCCAGCGTGATGTCATCTTCTTCGTGCTGCAAAACTTCGCGCTGCCGTGTGGTGCTTGTCGAGACGCAATTCGTGACCTCGGGCGTCAGGACAAACTGCGCGCCCTGCGCTGCCGCATCGGCCATCATGGCGCGCACCATAATGAGGTTTTCTGCCGGGTCATCCGACGAAGTGATTTGCAACAGCGCCGTTTTCATCAGGCCGCCAGCAGACGGTCCAGCTTGCCCTGCCGATCCAGCTCGTACAGGTCATCGCAACCGCCGACATGGATGTCACCTACAAAGATCTGAGGCACCGTGCGTTTACCCGAGGCCCGTTTGATCATCTCTGGTTTTCGCTTGGGGTCCATCAGGACATCGATTTCCTTGAAATCGATACCCTTCTGCTTGAGCAGGCGTTTGGCAGCGTGGCAAAAGCCGCATAGCGGCGAGGTGTAGATTTCTACCGGCTTCATGTTCCGTTCCCTAGATTTCGCGCAATCTTGAGCGAATTAGGCATCCTTGGCAACGCGCGCCAGTACCAACACGAAAATATGATTTGCCCCCGCGATCTGGCATGCCCGGGTACAGGCTGCCAAAGTCGCGCCGGATGTCATCACGTCATCCACCAGAAGGATATCGCGGCCTGTCAGCAGGTTTCGCCGCTTGGGGTGAACTGCGATCGCATCTGACAGGATGTCCGCCCGTTCCGCTGCGGTTTTGCCATCCAGAACCGGGGTTTTTGTTCGACGCACCAGCAGGTCCGGACACATGTCCAGGCCGGTTTCACGGGCCAGACTTTGCGCCAGCAGGGCAGACTGATTGTATCGCCGTTTCAGCAGGCGCGACCAGTGCAACGGGACAGGTGCGATCAGCATCTCGTCGCGAAACAGATCCTGGCCTGCCCGCGCCATCCAAAGGGCCGCTGTTCGGGCCAGTTCGGGCCTGTCACCGTGCTTGAAGCTCAGGATCAGCGATCGTGCCTGACCCTGATACAACAGCGCTGCGCGCCCGTCCCTCCATGGTCGGGGGCTCGCCAGACAATCGTCGCACTCGATTCTGTGACCATCCGCCTCGCCCTCTATCGGCATTCCGCAGGTTTCGCAGACGGTCCCGCCGATGAATGGCGTGTCACGCCAACAGGAGCCGCACAAACCAAAGTCGGATTCCGTCAATACGCCGCATCCCAGGCAACGCGGCGGGTAGATCAGTGCAACAACGGTTTGAATCCGCTGCCACATGCGATACTTGCGACCCATGAAACTGCCTGCCGACACTGCACCCTCGCCGTTTGATCGCTCGATACTGACCATGCGCCGCGCCCGTGCCCGGGACGATGCGTTGTTCCTGCATCACGCTGCCATGGATGAGGTGCAGGATCGGCTTTTGATGGTTAACAGAAGCTTTACGGCACCGGCGATTATCACTCCGTTCCCGCATCTCTGGCGTGATTTTCTGCCCGCTGCCACCATCATCGCGGATAATGAGGTTCTGGAGCTGGAGCGCGGATCACATGATCTGGTTATTCACGCAATGGCGCTGCACTGGACCAATGACCCGGTCGGGCAATTGATCCAATGCCGTCACGCCCTGCGCCCGGACGGGCTTCTGCTGGGCGTCTGTCCCGGTGGTGAAACCCTGCACGAACTGCGTGCAGCCCTAGGACAGGCCGAGATCGAAGTAACCGGGGGGCTCAGCCCCCGCATCGCCCCGATGGCAGAACTGCGGGATCTGGGTGGGCTATTGCAGCGGGCCGGATTTGCATTGCCCGTGGCCGACAGGGCAAGCCTGACAGCGGAATACCGTGACCTGATGCACCTGATGCACGATCTTCGCGCAATGGGTGAGACCAATATTCTGATCGCTCGCCTTAAATACCCGACTCAGCGCCTTGTCTTTGACAAAGCCCAGACAATCTACAACCGCCACTTTGCGTCGCCTCAGGGCCGTCTGCAGGCGACGTTCGAATTGATCTGCCTGACAGGCTGGTCCCCGCACGACAGCCAACCGCAACCGTTGCGCCCCGGGTCCGCCCGCATGCGACTAGCTGAAGCTTTAGGGACAAAAGAAGGCAAACTGTCCGATTGACCGCCGGGCATTTCCGTATATCTCAGGCCGGACCACAGAAATTCAGGAAGCTCAAATGACTGACGCAACCCGCCCCGCCCATGCACCAGCCGACCACCCAAAGGTCAAAAAGGGTCGCGTCGGAATTCTGCTGGCAAATCTGGGCACGCCGGATGACTACAGCTATTGGCCGATGCGGCGTTATTTGAACGAGTTTCTGTCGGATCAACGCGTGATCGACTATCCAAAGTGGAAGTGGCAACCGATCCTGCAGGGGATCATCCTGACCAAGCGCCCGTTCAGCTCGGGTGAGGCCTACAAATCGATCTGGAATCACGACGAGGGCGAAAGCCCGTTGATGACGATCACAAAGGACCAGACAGCCAAGCTGCGCAACGCGATGCAAGATCGTTACGGCGATCAGGTGATGGTCGATTTCTGCATGCGCTATGGCAACCCTTCGACCAAGTCCAAAGTAAGCGAGATGGTGGCGGCGGGCTGTGACCGCATCCTGTTCTTCCCGCTCTACCCGCAATACGCGGGAGCCACGACAGCGACAGCAAATGATCAGTTCTTCCGGGCGCTGATGGAGGAGGTCTGGCAACCGGCCACCCGGACCGTACCCGCGTATTTTGACGAACCTGCCTACATCGACGCATTGGCGGGGTCGGTTGAGCGCGCTTATGCAGAGATGGAGACGAAGCCCGACATTCTCGTCTGTTCCTATCACGGGATGCCAGAACGCTATTTGCAGCAAGGCGACCCCTATCACTGCCAATGCGCAAAAACGACTAGATTGCTGAAAGAGCGGCTGGGCTGGACAGACGATCAGCTGGTTTCGACGTTCCAGTCCCGGTTCGGACCTGAGGAATGGCTGAAGCCCTACACCGTCGATCACGTCGCCGATCTGGCGCGGCAGGGCAAAAAGAACATCGCGGTAATCGCCCCGGCCTTTTCATCCGACTGCATCGAAACGCTGGAAGAAATCAACGAAGAAATTCGGGAAAGCTTTGAGGAGGCCGGCGGCGAGGGCTTTACTTATATCCCATGCCTCAACGCCGATGATTCGCATATCGCCGCACTTGGCGCGGTGATAGAAGACAATCTCAGGGGCTGGCTGGACTGAACGACCCACGGACCGGACACAAAAAAAGGCGATGGATAAATCCACCGCCTTTTCTTTGATCAGCTTGTCGAATTAGCTTGCTGCAACAGCTGCGGCAACAACAACCAGCAGGATCAGCGGCAGGATGATACCCTGCGACGAACCTTGGGTTTCTTCGACAACGACAGGTGCCTCTACAACCGGCTCTTCCAGGTTGCCAGCATAGGCAGTCGAAGCAGCAGCGGTCAGAGCAGCGGCGAGAACGAGTTTTTTCATATTAACCTCCAGAATTTGCGTGATTCCGATTAGTGCAGTCACACATCTAAGACTTACCTCGTGTTTTTTTCTAATCAGCAATGCGCAGGGATTGCAATTGCAACTTGATCGCCAAGCGGGTTCGTGCATGAAAATGTCGTCAAATTAGCAACACTTGCGTGCCAACCTTCGCCATAGAAAACAGCTCGGCAATGTCCTCGTTGAACAGGCCGATACACCCATTTGAAGACCGGCGCCCGATTTTGCGCGTGTCATGGGTGCCGTGAATGCGATAATATTTCCAACTCAGGTACAAAGCATGTGTTCCCAAAGGGTTATCCGGACCAGGCGGGATATAGTCGGGCCATTCCGGATTTCGCTTCTTCATCGACGGCGTCGGCGACCAACTTGGGCCTTCGACCTTCCGGATCACGCTCGTCCTTCCGCGGCGGGTCAGTTCTTCGGTCAATGGAACAGAAGACGGGTAGAGTTTGTATACAGATTGATCATCTGACCAATAATGCAGCGCCCGCGAGACGGTATCGACCAAAATGGCACCGTTTCTGGTATTGGAAAAATAGGGCTGCCAGTCCAACGCCCGGAAGCCCGAAACATTGCGGCGAACCGCCGGTTCTGCTTCCGGAGCAGGACGCAATGGGTCTCCGGGAATGTACTGGGCGATTGCCGGCGAGGCCAGCATGGCCGTCGCGCCTGCCAGAAATCCGCGGCGGGTCGAAGGCTGAATACGTTTTTTGACCATGACAAAGGGTCCTTTGCTTAGGTGACTTGGAAATTTCGGATCATTTTATTGCCAGAATGCTTCAGTCGCAAATCAAACCGGCAGAATCACGCGGGTTGTGGCCATTGTACGTTTGCCCAGCGCGTTCAGTCACGCTATGCCCGTTGATAACACAATTATCAGGTCGACCATGACGCGTATCCTTTCTCTGCTAGTTATTTGCCTTGTCGCACTGGCGGCATGCACGGACACCTCAACCACAGCCTTGGGGGCCGACGGGCGGCCGTTGCCGACAGTCTACAAGATTCGCGGCAGCACCGATAAACTACAATTCCGCATGTTGGATTCGGTGAACGCGCTCCGTCAGGCCTCGGGCCTGCAACCGGTTCAACTGAATGCCCAGCTGAATGCGGCCGCAGCCACCCATTCGAAAGACATGGCACGTCAGAATCGCCCTTGGCATTTCGGGTCGGACGGATCCTCACCTATCGATCGCGCTGCGCGCGCAGGCTACTTCGGAACCTTCCTGGGCGAAGCAATTTCCGAGACCTACGAGACCGAGACCGAAACCCTGGCCGCGTGGATGCAGGAGCCCGGCCCGCGCGCCGTCATCATGGATCCGAAGGCAAGCCAGATGGGCTTTGCCTGGCATCAGGAAAAAGGCGGCAAAATCTGGTGGACACTGGAAATGGGCACAGGCGGCTGATCGCCTCGGGCCGCAACAAAGCCTCCGGATAACGGGGGCTTTTTCAATTGAACCAGGTTACGCAGCCTGCATCGACTGCGCTTCGGTCAGAATGGCATAAAGTTTGACGGGGTCAGGATTTGCCCGCAACTTTGCGCAGACAGATGTGTCACGCAAGGTCCGCGACACAAGCGCCAAAGCCTTGAGATGATCGACACCCGCTTCCTCCGGCGCAAACAATGAAAAGGCAATGTCGACTGGCTGACGGTCGACCGAGCCGAAATCAATAGGCTTTTCCAGCATGACGAATACGCCAGAAACGGCCTGAAGCTGCGGCAATCTCGCATGTGGCAGCGCCACACCATGGCCAACCCCGGTCGGGCCGAGGCTTTCACGCTCCAGCAGACTGTCCACAACTTCCTGCGCGTCCAGCCCAAGGGTGGCGGCAGCGACATCGCTGATTTCCTGAAACAACCGCTTCTTGCTGGAAGCAGATGACAATACACGTACGGCTTCGGGCTTCAGTATGCTCGACAGCTCCATGATCACGCTCCATGACGTTGCCCCGGCCAAAACCGGGGCCCGTCTTTCAATCTTGCCTGTTACGGATCGATCCAACCGATATTGCCGTCATCCCGGCGATACACGACATTCAATCCGTCCTTGTTTTCATTACGGAACACCAGCACCGGGGCGCCTGCAAGTTCCATTTGCATAACAGCTTCGCCAACGCTGAGAGATGGGATCTTTGTTTCCATCTCAGCCACAATCATGGGCTGCAGCGATTCGGGTTCGT
This sequence comes from Ruegeria sp. N11, assembly GCF_056531525.1. Classification (NCBI taxonomy): domain Bacteria; kingdom Pseudomonadati; phylum Pseudomonadota; class Alphaproteobacteria; order Rhodobacterales; family Roseobacteraceae; genus Ruegeria; species Ruegeria sp. N11. The sequence goes on along the minus strand of NZ_JBQFLX010000019.1, from coordinate 60,756 downwards.
CAGCCGTCTCCGATTCATCAGAGGCGAGGATATATGAGGACGCGCCAAAGAGTTCAACCGGCTCGGACCGATCCTTGTGGTGGTCTTTCAGGCGGCGCTTGTATCTGCGCAGTTGTGTCTCCATTTTGTCGCAGCAAGCCTCGAATGCCGCATAAATCTCGATTGCGTGGGCCTTGGCCTGGGCGGTCAGGCCCGTCGACAGATGCACCGTGGTCTCGCATACATATTCATGCGCTGAACGGGAAAAGACGACGGCGGCGTCCGTCGGGCGCTGGGCATACTTACCCACAACCTCGCCCAGCTCGGTCTGCACGTGGGTCTGCAGCGCCGCGCCGATGTCGATCTGTTTTCCGCTGATTTGGTAACGCATGTGATCTCCTTCACAATTCACACCCATTCTGACGCCACGTTACGCGGCGAGCTTGTTTTTATCGGGTGGGGGGTAGCGACATGTTTTGTGGTTGTCTGCCATCGCGCCCTTCGGAGAAGGGATATCGTGATCCAGACTGGAACCGCAAAACTGCCATGTGCCAATTGAGCCAAGAGGCGGCGGAAGAGTCAATCAAAACAAAAGCGTATTTGTGTAATTTCCGACATGCAGCAAGTGCAGATCAGCGCAAGCCTATGAAATCCTGAAGTTTTCACCCAGATACACGCGGCGCACGTTCTCGTTTTCAACAACTTCGTCCGGCGTGCCGGACATCAGCATCTTTCCGTCATGCAGGATGTAGGCCCTGTCCACAATTTCCAGCGTTTCGCGGACGTTGTGATCCGTAATCAAAACACCAATTCCGCGCTTTTTCAGGTCGGCAACCAAATGCCGGATATCCCCAACACTGATAGGGTCCACACCCGCAAACGGTTCATCCAAAAGCAAATACTTGGGATCGGCAGCCAGGCAGCGGGCGATTTCCACCCGGCGTCTTTCCCCCCCTGACAGAGCCAGTGCGGGGGCCCGCCGCAAATGCTCGATCGAGAAATCGGACAAAAGCTCTTCCAGACGTTCCTTGCGGCGATGGGCGTGGCTGACGGTTATGTCCAACACAGCGGCGATATTGTCCTCGACGCTCATGCCGCGAAAAATCGACATCTCCTGAGGCAGATAACCGATCCCCATCCGGGCTCGCCGATACATCGGCAAAGTCGTGACATTGTGCCCGTCCAGCGTGACCGTGCCCGCCTCGGGGAAAACCAGCCCGGCGACAGAATAGAACGTCGTCGTCTTGCCCGACCCGTTGGGACCAAGCAAAGCCACAACTTCGGACCGGCCCAGTGTCATCGAAACATCCCGGATCACGGTCTTCTTGCGGTAGGACTTTCGCAGTTTCTCGATTCTGAGACCCGAGGTGCCGTCGGCAACGGATAGGTTGGGTCGTGCCATCAGTTGTTGCCTTGTTGCAGGATCGTTTTCACCCGACCGGTCATGGTTGCGGTACCGGTGGTCAGGTTGGCATTCATCTGATCGCCGCTGATGACGCTTGGCCCCTGTGTCAGAAGAACATTGCCCTTCATCAGGATCACACCGGAATCAATTGTGTATTCGGCCCAATCTCCCTGCGCCGCGTCCGGAGGGCTTACCAGAACCACGTCTTCCGTGGCCTCTAGCCGCTCGATCGCCGAACGCTCGTTGTTGTAGATGACCAGAACCCGTTCTGCAGTCAGACGCATTTCACCCTGAATCACGATGACATTTCCCAGAAACTCGGCCGATCCGTTTTCCTGATTGACGTTGAGTGTTTCCGACGTCACTTCGACAGGCAAACTGGGGTCCGCCTGGGTCGACCCAAACGCCACCTGCGTTTCCTGCGCGGTCGCGGAAACGACACTCGTCACCAGAGCGATGCAAACAAGGGCAATTCGAAAATCAAACACACTTCATCTTTCTGCTTTTGCCGGCTCATACACCAGCTTTACGCCATCTGTAAAAACAATATGGACCGGTCCGTCCTTTTTTTCAGTCCCAAATGTCATGCGCCCGGCCGAGAAATCACCGATCGGTCCGGTTCCGTTAACCTGGCCCGGTGTATCCCCGCGGATTTCATCCAGCGAGGTGTTCAGCAAATCGGTGGTGACCTGGATGCCGTCCGTGGTGGTTATGACTACGTCGCCGACAAAAGTTGCCGTCTTTTTGTCGGGTCGGATCATGCCCGAATTTGAATCCAATGTTATGACACCGCCATTCAACAGCCCCAGGCGCCCACGAAACTCGGCTGCGGTCGGGACAGATCCTTCGGCCCCTTTTGCCGCCTGTATGGCCTTGATGTGCACGTCTTCGCCCTTGCGGGTTATGCCCCGGTAGTCGGGCTGGGTAATAACCTGGTCGGCAAGGCGTTCGTTGATTTCCGTTTGCGGAAATGGAACCGACACGTCGGTCTCGATGCTGCGCGACAGCAGGAACACCGTGGACAGCATCAAGATGGCCACCAGTGGCAACAGCACCTTCAAGAACTGTACCATACGGGAATAGCGGTCCACAGTTTCCACCTTTCAGCCCAACCCGACGCGCAGGCAATCGTGAATGTGCAAAATGCCTTCGGCCCGCCCGCCCGAGGCCGGATCGACCACAAACAAACAGGTAATCTTGGGCGTCTGCATCGTCATCAGGGCCACGGCGCTTTCGGCCAGTTCACCCGGGCCGATGGTGCGCGGGTTAGCGGTCATCACCTGATCGACGGTCAGGTCAAGCAGACCCTGCATATGCCGCCGCAGGTCGCCATCGGTCACGATGCCCAGCAACCGCCCCTCGGCATCACTAACACCGACAACGCCAAAACCCTTCTGGCTCATGACCAGCAACGCCTCGCTCATCGGCGTGCCCGAGGAAACGATCGGCGTGTCGGTATGCATCAGATCGCGAACCTTGCTGAGCTGCGCGCCGAGTTTGCCGCCGGGGTGGAAATCACGGAAGTTTTCGGGCCGGAAATCCCGGTACTTCATCAAGGCGATCGCCAGCGCGTCCCCCATTGCAAGCGTCAGCGTCGTCGAAATCGAAGGCACCATACCAAAGCCGCAGGCCTCACCCATCGACGGGATCAGCAGATGCACGTCCGCCTGTTTCATCAACGTGCTTTCGGGCTTGCTGGACAGGCCGATCAGAGGGATGCCGAACCGCCGGGTAAAGGCCAGAAGATTGGCCAGTTCCGGCGCCTCGCCCGAGTTCGAAATCGCCAGAACCACATCGCCCTTCGACACCATGCCCAGATCGCCGTGACTTGCCTCGGCCGGGTGCACGAAATATGCGGGTGTCCCGGTACTCGCAAGCGTCGCCGCGATCTTGTGACCGATATGGCCCGATTTGCCGATCCCGCTGACAATGATCCGACCGGTTGCCTGCAGGATCATCTGCACGGCAGTGGCGAAATTCTCATTCAGGCCGTCCGCCAGAACGTCTAGCGCACGGGCTTCGTCAGTGATGACCTGCCGCGCGGTTTTCAGAAAGGATTCGTTGTCAGTCATGAGTGCGCAAAAATATCCGTTTCAGGCCAACCGGCGAGGTCCAGCTTGGCACGCATCGGCAGGAAATCAAAACAGGCCTGTGCCATCTCGGTCCGGCCCTCGCGTGCCAGACGCCCGTTCAGCGCATCGCGCAACTGGTGCAGGTACAGAACGTCCGAGGCGGCATAGTCCAGCTGAGCCTCGGTCAGGGTTTCCGCACCCCAGTCGCTCATTTGCTGTTGTTTCGAGATGTCGACGCCGATCAGTTCCTGGCACAGGTTCTTCAGCCCGTGTCGGTCTGTATAGGTGCGTACCAGTCGGCTGGCGATCTTGGTGCAATAGACCGGCGCCGCCAGCGCACCGAATGTGTGGTACATGGCCGCGATGTCAAATCGCCCGAAATGAAACAGCTTCAGCACATCGGGATTTTCCAGCATGGCACACAGGTTCGGCGCTGATGTCTGCCCTTTTTTGACCTGAACGATATGGCTGTGCCCATCGCCACCCGACATCTGGATGACGCACAACCTGTCCCGATGTGGATTCAAACCCATGGTTTCACAGTCGATCGCCACGACCGGGCCCAGATCCAGCCCATCCGGCAGGTCGTTTTTGTACAAGTGGTTCGCCACAGATTTTTCCTTTGTTCGGTCTCAGACCACGAGATAGGAGGTTTGGTCCGCAAACTCAACGCCATCCATCGGGCGTGATTGTGACCAGGCGCTGCCGGGACGGGATTTTGCCGCGACACAAATGAGGTCAACAGGAACTTGAGCATCTGTATGCTAATGCTCTAAACCTTGGCCACCATGGACAAACTTGATCGAAATATCGTTGCCGCACTTCAGCAGAACGCGCGTGAATCAACTACCCGGATCGCAGCAAAGCTGGGCGTGGCGCGCACCACCGTTCACGAGCGTATCAGCCGCATGGAAGATCGCGGTGTAATTGCAGGGTACTCTGTGGTTTTGCATAGCCCGCAAGACACACCGCGTGTTCAGGTCATCGTTCTGCTGGAAGTGCAGCAAAAAGAAACGGCCCGCATCATCAAACGTCTTGAAGCCTATCCCGAGGTCAAACTGTGCCTGTCCATCAACGGAGAATTCGACCTGCTGCTAAATGCCGAAGCACCGCATATCGAAGATCTGGACATCCTCGTCGACGAACTCGCCAAGATTCCGGGCGTCATGCGAACCAACACAAGCGTTGTGTTTGGCCGCCGGATCGACCGGAACTGATGCTGCGATAACCCTATGTAAACCGATGCGCGGCTAGCCTGCCCCGGACTGATCAAGATCCCGGACCGGCAGAATGCCCCATCGAATACTCCTTTTCCTTCTGATTTTGCTTTTTGCCGGGCGTTCGCTGCATGCACGACCCGACGCAAGAACCGCCGATCTGTGTGATCAGGCCATGCGGCAAGCCGCTTTGTCGGAAGGGGTTCCTCTGGATGTCCTGCGGGCTATCGCGCGCGTGGAATCCGGTCTTAATGTCGCCGGCACCCTGCGCCCTTGGCCGTGGGCGATCAATGTCGAGGGGCAGGGTCTTTGGTTTGACACCGAGGTCGAGGCAAAATCCCATGTTTTCCAAATCTTCAAGGCGGGCGCACGCAGTTTCGACATTGGCTGCTTCCAGATCAACTATCGCTGGCACGGGCAGACATTCCGGTCGATTGACGAAATGTTCGACCCGGAACAGAACGCCAGGTATGCCGCCCGTTTTCTGAAAGACCTGTTTGCAGAGTTTGCATCGTGGCCCGCAGCGGCCGGTGCTTATCACTCTCGCACTCCCGCTTTGGCCCAGACCTATTCCGAGCGTTTTCAGACCGAGTTGGCGCGCCTCAACGAGGACGAGCCGACAAGGAATGCGGCAGTTGCCCGCGATCCTTTCACACATTCCTCTGCTCCATTGCTTCCGTCGCGATCTGAAGCGCCAAAACGGGTAATGCTGGGGTCGCTGGTTCCGGTAGCGGATAGTGCCACCGCCTTTATCGTCTTCAACTAAGGGGGTGATCGTGTTCAGGTTCGATGCCCGCTCTGTGTTCTCGCCGACCGTCCTGCTGGCATCCCTGATGCTGCGATTGTCGCTGAATGTTTCGTCCACCAAGCTGATCATCGGTCAGGGTCATTCGGGCACCAACGCCGCAGGTGATGTGATCGAGGGGTTTGCCCAATTCGTAATGGGCGGAAGCATCTTTCTGGGTCTCGTCGTGTTTGGCGTTCTGCTGATCGTTAACTTCATGGTGATCACCAAGGGCGCCGCCCGTATGGCCGAGGTGGGCGCAAGGTTTGCGCTGGATGGGATGCCGGGCAAGCAACTTGCAATTGACAGCGACATGTCCGCAGGGGCCATCGACCATCAGCAAGCCAAGGAACGGCGCGAAAGAGAACAGCAGGAAACGACTTTCTTCGGCTCGCTGGACGGTGCGTCCAAATTCGTCAAGGGCGACGCCGTTGCCGGGTTGCTGATTACGTTGCTGAACCTTGTCATGGGTTTGATCATGGGCGTGATTGTGCATGGGATGCCGGTTGCAGCCGCCTTCGAAACCTATGCGATCCTGACGGTTGGTGATGGGCTGGTCTCACAAATCCCTGCGGTCATTATCTCAATCGCGTCCGCCCTGCTGCTGGCGCGGGGCGGCACGCAGGGGGCAACCGACAGCGCAATCTTCTCGCAGTTGGGGCGGCACCCGGCTGCACTGGGCACAGTCTCGCTGCTGATGGCCCTGTTTGCGTCGGTGCCAGGCCTGCCGTTTCTGCCCTTCATTCTAGGCGCGGGGGTTTTGGGATACTCAGCCTACAGCGTTTACAGCAAACAAAAATCCGAGCTGACAAAAGCGCACTCACCGGCACCCGAGACCGATGCCCCGACCCCGCAGACCATCGGAGACATCCTGGACCTGGACGACGTTCATCTGGAATTCGCACCGGATCTGGTCAGCATGGTTCTAAACCCAGGCACCGGTCTGGACGCGCGGATCGCAAATATGCGGACATATGTCGCCTCTGGCTTTGGTCTGATCCTGCCCGAAATTCGGTTGACCGATCGCGCCGATCTTCCAACCGGCACTTACGTTATCAAAGTTCAGGGCGTCGAACAGGCGCGCGGTGTTCTGAACCCCGATCTCGTATTGGCGCTGGTTCAGGAAGGGCCGGACATTCTGCCGGAAGGAAATGATGTGACCGAACCCGTCTACGGCGCACCGGCCCGTTGGATCCTGCCCAAAGATCAGGAGGCTGCGGCCCTGAGCGGCGCGACGATCGTCTCGCCCCCCGAAATCCTGGCGACCCATCTGCTTGAAATCATCAAGCAGAATTTCTCCCGACTGCTGACACTCAAGTCGCTGCGGCGTCTTTTGTCCGAAATGACTCGGCTGAGCGATCTGGGCCGGGCCGAGGCCAACCGCAAGTTGCTGGACGAACTGATCCCGGACAAGGTCCCGATCGATACATTACATTCCGTTCTGCGGCTGCTGCTGGACGAACGGGTGTCCATCCGAAACATGGCCCTGATCCTGGAAACCGTGGCCGAGGCTCGGCTGACTACAACTCTGCCCGAAGGGATTTGCGAACTGGTGCGCCAACGTCTCGGGTTCCAACTGGTCGCCGACATGAAGCGCGAAGATGGGTCGATTCCACTGATCCAACTGGCACCGGAGTGGGAGGACACGTTCGCCACTTACCAAATCGACGCCCAAAGCGCAGGTCTCGACGTCGCGCTTCCGCCCAACCTGTTCAACAAGCTTGCAGACGGTGTCGTGCAAAGCATTGCGCAAACCGCGGATCGGGGCGTGTTTGCGGCCGTTGTGACTTCGACACGTCGACGCAGGTTGCTGCGCACGATCCTGCATGCACGCGGTGTCTCCAACCCGGTTCTGTCATTTGAAGAAATCGGCTTGGAAGCCAGGCCGGCACTTGTCGGTACGGTGCCCGCGTGATCGGCCTGCCCCCCGACTTGCTGCCGTTTATCAGTAGCGAGCTTGAGCACTTGTTCGCCGTTTTCCTGCGGGTTTCCGCTTTGGTTTCCCTTCTGCCTGCCTTCGGAGAGCGCAGCATTCCGGCCCGCGTAAAACTGGCGATAGCAGTGGCATTTACGCTCGTGGTTTCTTCCGCAATTGACCCGTCCGGGGCGATGTCTGGACTGTTCCCCGTAGTGCGGCTGATCGGCACCGAAATCCTGACGGGTCTGGCACTTGGCTTAAGCTTGAGGCTTTTCGTGCTTGCCCTTCAGACAGCAGGATCAATTGCCGCTCAGGCGACATCGCTATCCCAGCTTCTGGGCGGGGCGGCAGCAGACCCAGTGCCGGCCATGGGATATCTGCTGACCCTGGCCGGAATCACTCTGGCTGTTCTTATGGGGCTGCACATTCGTGCGGCGCAGTTTTTGATTGATAGCTACACTCTGATCCCAATGGGACAGCCCCCTGCGGCTGCGGATCTGTCCCAATGGGGTGTGCGACAAATTGCGCACAGCTTTGCGCTGGCTTTTGCGCTGGCAATGCCATTCGTTATCGCCTCGCTGATCTACAATCTTGCGCTTGGGGTCATCAACCGGGCGATGCCTCAGTTAATGGTCGCCTTTGTCGGTGCCCCGGCAATCACCTTTGCCGGTCTCTTTCTTTTGTTAGCCGGAGCGCCGTTGATCCTGTCCGCCTGGTCGGACGCACTCAACAGTTTTCTAACCAACCCGATTGGAGACAACTGATGAGCGCAGCAGACGACGACAGCGACAAGTCTTTTGACCCGACACCGCAGAAACTGAAAAAAGCCCGTGAAAAGGGCGAAGTGGCCAAGTCCGCCGATCTGTCGGTGGTTGCGGGTTATTCCGGGTTGCTCGTCGCGCTGGTAACAGCCGGTCAGCACGGCGCGGAAAATCTCGGCATGCTTTTTCTTGTAATGATTGATCAGGCCGACGATCTGTCCCGCCTGATGATTGATGGCCCGTCTGCAGGCCCGGTCGGCGGCATTCTGAAAACGTCCCTGGTCGCCATCGGGATTCTCTTTGCTATTCCGGCGGCTGCGGTCCTGCTCAGCCTCATTGCGCAGCGAGCTCTTGTCTTTGCCCCGTCCAAACTCAAACCCAAGTTGTCGCGTGTTTCCGTTGTGTCGAACGCTAAGAACAAGTTTGGCCGGAGCGGGTTGTTCGAATTCCTTAAGGCCTTTGTCAAACTGATAATCTATTGCACATGCCTTGCCGTTTTCCTACGCGCCAATCTGGTGGAAATCCTGTCTGCGGGTACGGCACCACCCCAATCTTCAATCCTGTTGATGATGAACCTGTTGTTTCGATTCTTGTTTATTGTGATTGTCATCGCCCTGGCCATCGGCGCAGCGGACTACCTTTGGCAATACTCCGAGCACATGCGCAAAAACCGTATGTCGCGCAAAGAGATTCAGGACGAAGCCAAGGATGCTGAAGGCGATCCTCATGTCAAACAACAGCGCAGGCAGCGCGCACAGGGCATTGCGGCAAACCAGATGATGGCGGCGGTTCCGGAAGCAGACGTTGTCATAGTCAATCCGACGCATTTTGCGGTTGCGCTGAAATGGTCACGGGCGGTCGGTGCCGCACCGGTTTGCGTCACGAAGGGCGTGGACGAAATCGCTGCCGCCATCCGGTCGGCAGCCGGACAGGCAGGGGTTCCGATCCATTCCGACCCGCCGACCGCGCGGGCGCTTCACGGCACCGTCGATATCGGGCAGGAGATCCAGGAAGAGCACTATCGATCCGTCGCGGCCGCTATCCGTTTCGCCGAAGCCATGCGCAAACGAGCAAAGAAGCAGGTATAATGCGACATACGCAGATCAAAGCATTGGTGCGGGTGACGGAGGCCGCGTTCCAAAAGGAATTTCAGGCCATTCGCCCCTTGGTCGAGGCCGAGACATTGGTTCTGAGGAAGCTGTCGCAACTGGACACGCAGGTAAAAGCGGCGCGCCTCGATAGTGCGCAGTCCCAAGGCTACAAAATCACAGGAACGGATATCTTGTGGAACGGCTGGGAAGCTTCAACACGCCGCCAGTTGAACATGGAACTGGCGCGCATCCGGGCGCAGAAGCTGAGCGCTCTGGACGCGCTGCGCCTTTCGTTCGGGCGCAAACGTGATGTTGAGAGCCTGTCGGAGTCGCTAGTGGCTGATCAGCTTTGCAACCCGTCAAAGGGCTTCTGTTCCACAACCGACTGAGTGGTCAGGTGTTCTGACGATTGACACTCATAATCAGAACCTGAGAAACGTCTTCACCCAAATCCTTACGCGCAACGTCCAGCAACGCTTTGCGCAACGCATTCAGGTTGCCGGACTCAGTAAAGGCACCGTCAAAGCCGCCGATATTGGCATGATCAAACAGCACCTGCAGGAACCTGTCGCGCAGTTTCGGTTCGGTCGCATAAAAAGTTTCCGAAAGCCCAGGCGTGGTTTCCAAACTCAAGGACACCGTCACCAGAGCTGAAATCTGGTCCTTCTTAACCACCGGAACAACGAATTGCTTGGTGAGTTTTAGATATTCGAACTCTCCCTCCTTCTTACCAGCTTTCTTTTCCTTTGGCTTTTCAGCCTCTGCAGTCGCCGCCTTGCTGTTGTCGTTTTCTTTCGGTCCGAGGAAGACCCCGGCCCCGACACCTGCGGCCAGCCCCAAGGCAAGACAAATCACCGGTACAAGTTTCCTGACCACAGCGGCACCTCAGAACGGCAGAAGCGAGTCGAGGATCTGCTGGCCGTAACGTGGTTGCTGCACATCCGTGATTTGCCCCCGGCCCCCGTAAGAAACCCGCGCCGAGGCGATCTTGTCATAAGTGATCTCGTTCTGGCGGGAGATATCCTGCGGTCGAACATAGCCGGTGACCAGCAGTTCCCGCAGTTCGAAATTGACACGCAATTCCTGCGAACCGGAAATCGACAATACACCGTTGGGCAAAACATCAATCACCGTGGCCGCCACCCGCAGGGTCAGTTTTTCCTTATGCTTGACCGAGCCTTTTCCCGAACTGTCCGATGAGGAATCGATGGACACGGCGTCATCCATCGAGGCACCTTCAGGCAACTTGTCTGCCACGCGCTGGGGCAGGCCGAACAATCCCGGAACGGCCAGACTTTCAGATCCGGCGCGCGATCGTTTCGTATCATTCGAAATCTCGGCTTTTTCGTCCAGCTCGATCACAACCGTCATGATGTCACCTTTTTTGATCGCTCTTTGGTCTCCCAGCAGCGACTGTTGCCCACCGCTCCAAAGCGAAGCGCGGTCCACACTCCGCTGCGGCTGAGTGTGTGTTGGCAGGCCTGGCCACAGCATGGCCACCTGTTCCGGAGACTCATCAGTGGGCGTAAAGCTCGGCGGTTTGCCCAGGTGGTCCAAGCGCCCGCACGCGGACAGGGCAATCAAAGTGACAAGCAGTTTGTAAGGCTCTACGGGCATTATCTTACCTCAATTTGGCCGTCGGGCCGGATATGCCCGGTTACAGTCGTTCTGGACGACAAATTCATGACCCGAATGCGGTCACCTGCAGCCCCGCGCCCCAGCGCACGGCCTTCTGCCGTGATCGACAGCGGCTGGCGGTTGAATACCAGGACAACCAGATCGTTCCGGTCCACAATGGCCGGAGGACCGACGTCCGTTTCCCGTATAGGGCGACCCGGATATAGCGCAACACGGGCTTCCTGGCCGATCAAAAGACCGGGATCCATGACAACGCCTTCAACCTCGGTGTTTGTCAGCTCGAGATCCGAGGCCACAATGATCTCCTTCGCACGAATGGTTCTGGTCGGCACGACTATCTCGGCCTGAACAGCCATGGGAGACATCACTATCAGCACCCAAAGAACACTGCGCATCATCGCACCTGAGTTGTCGCGCCCATCACCTGATCGACGGCGGATATGACCTTGGCGTTCATTTCGTAACCACGCTGAGCTTCGATCAGTTCCGTGACCTGTCGCACGGCATCAACCGAACTGTCCTCCAGGTACCCTTGACGCAAAGTTCCCAACCCGTCCTCACCCGGCGGACCCGTCACCGGTGCGCCAGAGGCTTCGGTTTCCTTGAACAGGTTGCTGCCGATCGCCTCCAGCCCCTTGGCATTCGAGAAACTGGCCAAGGTGAATTCTCCCAGCAGCTGACCCTCGGCTGTGTCATCGAAATAGGCGTATACTTCGCCGGATGCGTTGATGGATATCGACCGCGCATCATCGGGGATGGTAATCTCGGGAGCAACGGTAAAACCGTCCGAAGTCACGATCAGGCCCTCGGGCGATCGTTTCAGGCTACCATCGCGGGTATAGGCGGACTGGCCGCCCGGCATGGTCACTTCCAGATAGCCTCGCCCCTCGATAGCGACATCCAGATCGTTGCCAGTTGCGGACAAGGCACCTTGCGCCAGTTGGACGGTGACGGCTGCGGGCCGAACGCCCAGACCTAACTGGACACCGGTTGGCAAGACCGTGCCGTCAGAGGCATTCACCGCGCCCGCGCGGGCCATCTGCTGATAGTGCAGGTCCGCAAATTCGGCCCGCCGTGCGTTGTAACCGGTTGTGTTCATGTTTGCGAGGTTGTTCGAGATGGTCTCGACCCGCATCTGTTGTGCCGTCATTCCGGTGGCGGCAATCTTCAAAGCGCGCATTTCAAAATCTCCCCTGGTTAATAATCAGCGCATCAAGGCCTTGAGAGCCCCTCGAACCCGCTCGTCTTCGGCCTTAAGAAAGCTCTGTCCCAGCTCATAGGCCCGTTGAATTTCAACAAGCCGTGTGACCTGATCTATCGCGTTGACATTTGAACCTTCCAGGAACCGGTGCAGGACTACGGGTTCGTCAACCGGCTCAACGTCGCCCGCCGGGCGAAACCGGGTGCTGCCTTCGCGAATAAGCCCCCCTGTGTCGGCCACCTGATACACCCCGATCTGCCCCAGTAGCTGGCCATTGACGCTCAGAGTGCCGTCGCCGCCGACATCGAGTGTTGCGGCATCCGGCGGAACAAACAGGGGGGCGCCGTTGCTGTCCAGTACCCGCAGCCCGTCCATCGTCACCAGATCGCCATCCGCGTTGGGCGAAAAGCTCCCGGCCCGGGTCAGGCGATTGCCGTCGGGCGTTTCGATCATGAAGAACCCGTCACCTTCGATTGCAAAGTCGAACTGCCCGCCGGTCTCGGTCAGAACGCCTTGTTGCAGCGATGTATTGCGGACTTCGGCCCTGCTCATGGAGAGGGAAGGATCGTTTGACATGTCCCTCACGTACTCGGAAAACACCAGGCCTTGCTGCCTGTAGCCGGTCGTGTTTGCGTTGGCGATATTGTTGGCCACCAGCCGCATCTCGTTCATCAGCCCGGATTGGCGGGACAGGGTGACATAGGCGGTATCCATCAGCGGGCTCCTGCGATCAGAGGGATGAGTGTCGACGAGAAGAACGTCACGAGGGTTTGGGTCATGAAGCCCATGGAAATCCAGAACACGACGACTATCGCGATCAGCTTGGGGACAAAGGTCAGTGTCATCTCCTGCACCGATGTCAGCGCCTGAAAAAGGCCCACGACCAGTCCCGATACCAGCGCCACCGCCAGAATCGGCACAGACGTGATAACCGCAACCCACAGTGCCTGCCGCAGGATGTCGTAGAACTGCCCCTCGCTCAGCATCGATCAGACCGGCATCCGCAGGATTTCCTGATAGGCTTCGACGACTTTGTTACGCACGATAACCGCCGTTTCCACGGCAAGCTCGGTCTGCGCAAGGGCCTGCACCAGCGCATGCAGGTCGGCCTGCCCGACCATCGAAGCCTCTGCCACCTGCTCGCTATGTTTCAGGGTTTCCGCAAAATCTTGAAACGTTGACCGCAAGCCTTGCGCCATTCCAACGTGGTCTGTGGCAGCCTGAGTGGCTGGGCGCGCAACGGCGTAGTTCTGGGCGGCGGTTATTGAGCGGACATCCATTCTGGCTTCCTTTATTTTCTGAGTAGTTCCATCAGGCTCGACGACATCTGACGGGTCTGGTCGAACATCTTGAGGTTGGCTTCGTAGCTGCGCTGCGCCTCGCGCGCGTCGGCTATTTCGATCATCAGATCGACGTTCGACCCCCGGTAGTGCCCGGTCTCGTCCGCCATCGGATGGCCAGGATCGTAGATCCGGCTAAGGTCGCGACGGTCGAGCCTGACGCGCCCGGCCTGAACCGTTTCCCCGCCGCCTTGCGCAACCGCTTCGAACGGAACCGTCTTGCGGCGATACCCCGGAGTATCCGCGTTGGATATGTTTTCCGAAACATGGCGCAAACGAGCCGCCTGTGCTCGCAATGCGCTGGCCGAGGCTGTCAGGGAATGTGAAAAATCACTCATGTCTTCGCCCCTTTACGACCGGCCCAGGCTGGCGCGCAGGACATTCATCGAGGATCTGTAGAACGCCAGCGCGCGGTCATGCTGGCGCTTGACCTCGACGGCTTTCAGCATCTCCTCCTCCAGCGAGACACCGTTGCCGTTGGGATCGCCGGTCGGTTCTGCCTTGTACTCTGACCAGAGGTGATCACCGATGGTCGTTCCATGCAAATGGCCCGGACGGGTCGCAGACATGACCGATTCACGGTCTGTGTTGTCATACGCTGTGTGAAAGGCGTCAATATCGCGGGGCTGGAATCCCGGCGTATCCGCGTTGGCCATATTGCGCGAGATGACAGCCTGCCTTTGCCCGGCATGGGTTGCCATTGCGTACGCTGTTTTAAAGACGTTCAGGTCATAGAACATCGGGGCTTCTCCCTCGATCCGTTTCAATCAAGGCTTAACCCCGATTCCTTTAGAAAGCGTTTTCAGAACCAGGATGGAGGCCGGCCATGCCCGAGATCGAACCAACGCTTCTGAAATGTGAATTCGACCGGATGTCGGCCGTCCGAAACGTCGGGCTTGTCAGAGGCGTCTCTGGCGGTGTGATCGAAGTTGCCGGTCTGACGGGTCACGCCCGGATCGGAGACAACCTGACATTGCAGCGCCGGCCAGGTCCGGATTTGGCGGGTGAAGTACTGCGTGTGGATGCCGACCAAATTTACATGCTGCCCGAATCGGCACCGGACGGGGTCAGCCTTGGGGATCGGGTGCAGCTTGAACCGTCACCAGTTTTCGCGCCGGACACGCACTGGCTGGGCCGGGTTGTCGATCCGTTCGGCAAGCCGCTGGACGGCAAGCCCTTGCTGAGCGGTTCGCAGGAGAGGAACATTGTTCAATCTCCCCCTCCCGCCGTTGAACGCCGGGGATTGGGGCAGCGACTGGAAACCGGGCTGTCGATGCTGAACACGGTTCTTCCCATCGTGCAGGGCCAGAGAATCGGGTTGTTCGCCGGTTCCGGGGTCGGAAAATCCACATTGCTGGCGACGCTTGCCAAATCAGTGCAGGCAGATGTGGTTGTAGTCGCTCTGGCCGGGGAACGGGGCCGTGAAGTGAACGCGTTTGTCGCCAAAGCTCTGGGTCCTGAGACGATGAAAAGGTCTGTTGTCGTCGCAGCCACTTCTGATCAGTCCGCCCTTGCTCGACGGCGTTGCCTTTGGGCAGCGATGTCGGTTGCCGAATACATGCGCGATCAGGGGTTGCACGTTCTGTTCTTGGCGGATTCCATTACGCGATTTGCCGAGGCTCATCGTGAAATCGCCGTCACCACGGGCGAATCGCCATCGTTGCGCGGGTTTCCACCATCCGTCACACCACTGATTGCCGGTCTGTGCGAACGGGCCGGGCCCGGCACTGCCGGGCAAGGAGATATCACCGCGGTTTTCAGCGTGTTGGTTGCCGGGTCCGACATGGACGAACCGGTTGCCGACATTCTGCGCGGTGTTCTGGACGGGCATATCGTCCTAAGCCGTGACATCGCGGAACGTGGCCGGTTTCCGGCAATCGACCTCAGCCGGTCGGTTTCGCGCTGCCTGCCCGAAGCCGCGTCAGAAGACGAAAACAGGCTGATCTCGGAAACCCGCAAGCTCGTCGGCAGCTATGAGCAATCCGAGATCATGGTCAAAGCCGGGCTTTATACCGAAGGCACCGACCCGCTGCTGGATCAGGCCGTTCGCGCGCATGAAGATCTGGATGCGTTTTTCGCAAGACCCGATCCCGAAGGGATAGAGAACAGCTTTAACCGTCTGTCCCTGATCCTACGTCGTGCCGCTGGCGGATTGATGCGTTGAACGACGACAGATTTCGGAACAGTTTTAAGTGTTAAGCGGCCATTAAGACCTGCCCTGATAACCCGGTTGTGGGTGATAAAAGGTGGTGAAGATGGGTGCGCAATCCAATGCGGTGCCGGTCATCATCAAGAAGAAACGTGTTTCGGGTGGCGATGGCCATCACGGTGGCGCATGGAAAGTCGCATATGCCGACTTTGTCACGGCCATGATGGCGTTCTTCATGTTGATGTGGCTGCTGAATGCAACAACAGAAAAACAACGAAAAGGGTTGGCGGATTATTTTTCGCCCACAATACCGGTGAATCCGGTTTCTGGCGGTGGCGACGGCGCTTTTGGCGGCAACAACATGTTCTCGGAAAAGACCATGGTAATGGACGGCTCGGGTGCCAGCAGCCGACAGCCTACCATTGCCAGGCAGGCCCGCGGCGCAAGCGGCGTGGATGCCCGCAGCGGAAGCAAGGGGGCATTCGAGGATTTCACCTCGCTCGAAGCGAAACTGCTTGGACGCACCGGCGAAAGCCTGGTCTCGGACGAGGTCCTCAAACATATCGTGACCCGCGTCACGGATGAAGGCTTGGTGGTGGAACTGTTTGACACGGACGACCAGACCCTGTTCGAAACGGGAACGGACAATCCAACACCCGTCCTGCGAGCCCTGATGCTGCTGGTAGCCAGATCCTCGGACCTTGTGACCAATGCAATTGCTGCCGAAGGCCATGTCGCGTCGTCGCCGGTGGTGCTGGCACATAACCCCGCCTGGGAATTGTCCACGACACGTGCCCAAGCCGTGCGCAGGATGCTGCAGGACAAGGGCGTGGCAACGCACCGGCTGGATCGCGTTACTGGCCACGCGGACCGCGAACTGGTCAGCGAAAACCCCATGGCCACGCGCAACAACCGCGTTGAAATCATATTCCTTCGCAGGTCATGACCGCAAAAGGATAGGTCGCATTTTACCTGTTAGCGCGCTGTTAAGAGGCCGCGCGCTAGGTGTTGCATCAACGGTTGACGCAACAGAAGGGCGTTCCAATGACTATTTCTTCATCCCTGAACGCCGGTGTGGCTGCATTGAAGGCGAATGCGAACAGATTGGCCACTATTTCGGACAACATCGCCAATTCTTCCACGTTCGGATACAAGCGGGTCGAGACGGACTTTCACTCGATGGTCACATCCGGTCAGGGCGGCAGTTATTCAGCAGGCGGCGTCAGAACCACCAGTCAGCGCCTGATTGATCAGCGCGGCTCGCTGGTGACGACGAGCAATTCAACCGATCTGGCCGTCCGAGGCCGTGGCATGCTGCCCGTGCGCTCCAGTTCACAGATTGGGTCGAGTTCAAATGAGATGCTGCTGACCACCACAGGATCCTTTCGAACGAACGATCAGGGATATCTGGTCACGGAATCCGGCCTTGTCCTGCTGGGCTGGCGTGCCGGACCCGATGGTTCGATCCCCAGTGTTCCCCGCGACACCCCCGCTGCGCTGGAACCCATCCAGCTTAGCGTCAATCAGCTTTCGGGGGCGCCGACCACGCAGATGAACCTGCGCATGAACCTGCCCGCAACCGCGACGGATGCAGGGGCACCAGGCGATACCCAGCCCCTGTCGGTCGAGTATTTTGACAATCTGGGCAAGTCTGAAAACGTGGATATCGAACTTGCCCCGACTGTTCCGGCGACCGGGTCCAGCAATGAATGGGCCATGACCTTGCGCGATTCCGCGTCCGGCGGAACCATCATCGGAGAGTACACGCTGACCTTTACCGACAGTCGCACCGCCGGCGGAACGCTGGCCAGTGTCACGGCGGTTTCAGGAGGCGCCTACGATCCCGCAACAGGCAGCGTTGTCGTCAATGTTGCGGGCGGTCCAATGGAGATCAATATCGGACAGATTGGCGATACGGACGGCATCACGCAGTTGTCCGACACGTTTGCCCCGGTATCGATAACACGCGACGGTTCCGCTGTCGGCACGATGACCAGCGTTCAGGTTGACGAAAATGGCTATGTCTACGCTTTCTACGACACAGGCGTCAGTCGCCGCATGTTTCAGATCCCGCTGGTCGACGTCCCGAACCCCAACGGATTGACTGCCCTGGACAGCCAAACCTACGCGCCTTCCCGCGATAGCGGCACCTTTTTCCTTTGGAACGCAGGCGAAGGGCCGACGGGCGATCTGGTCTCATTCGCGCGTGAGGAATCGACGACGGATGTGGCAACCGAACTGACGTCGATGATCCAGACTCAGCGCGCCTATTCCTCCAGCGCCAAGGTGATTCAGACCGTGGATGAAATGCTTCAGGAGACCACGAATATTAAACGCTGATCCCTGTAACGGCCGATTGAAAGGACCTGTCTCATGAATATGTCGACTGCATTGCACAACGCTCTTGGCGGGTTGACGGCCGCAAGCCGCGGAGCCGCAGTCGTGTCGGGAAACATCGCAAACGCGTTGACACTGGGATACGCACGCAGAACCCTTGAACTGACGACCAGCCCGGTTTCAGGAAATGGCGTCCAAACAGTTGGCGTTGTCCGCCACCATGATCCCGTGATCACTGCGAACCGCCGCGTCACGGATGCCGATCTTGCGCGCCAAACCGCGATTTCGGACTTTCACGCAAGGCTCGAAACCTTTGTCGGAAAGCCCGACAACATGTCTTCCTTAACCGCTCGTCTTGCAACGTTTGAAGGCAGCCTTATCACTGCCGCCAGCCTGCCGGACTCTGCCGAAAGACTGGACCAGGTCGCCCGGGCCGGACGGAATCTTGCCGCAGGGCTTAACGCAGCGTCGGAAGGGGTTCAGCAACTTCGGTCGGATGCAGATCGCACGATCGGCAGTCATGTAAGTAAGCTGAACCAGATGCTTGCAGATATCGAGGCCCTGAACGCCAAAATCCCTGCAATTCGATATTCAGGCGGCGATATCGGGGCGCTGCTGGATCAAAGACAGGTTCTGGTCGATCAGGTCAATCAACTGGTCCCCGTCAACTCTGTTCCCCGGGAGAACGATCAAATCTCGCTTTATTCCGAAGGTGGTCTGATCCTGCTGGAAGGAAGCGCGGCAAAATTCTCGTTTGCAACGACGGGTGATACCAAGCCGCACATGACGGTGGCGAACGGGCTGCTGTCAGGCCTTCAAATGAATGGAAATCCTGTACGCACCAGCGGTGACTCGGCGCAAATTCGGGGCGGTGCGCTGATGGCGCAGTTCCAGATCCGTGATGAACTGTCGATCGACGCTCAGAGTGATCTGGACACCGTCGCGCGCGACCTTGTCGAGCGTTTCGAAACCCCGGGCCTGGATCCAACCGTGCTGCCGACAGAACCCGGCCTGTTCACCGATGACGGCGTACGTCTGAACCCAGCGCTCACCATAGGCCTCGCGTCCCGCGTAGGGTTCAATACTATCGCTGACCCTGACGCGGGTAGTGCAAGTTGGAAACTGCGCGCCGGTTTAGGCGCCACCCTTCCGGGTGCTCCCGGGGATTCCACTCAACTACAGGCTTTTGGAGCGATTCTAGAAACCGCGCGCCCGGTCGCAGGTTCACCGTTCGGAACCGGAAACATGCGGGCCACCGAGATTTCCGAGGCGATGATCTCTCGTGTCGGTGCCAAAGCACACACAGCCAGCGCACGCCTGGTCTTTGCAACAAACGCACAGCTTGAGATGGCAAAGATCGAGGCTGAACAAGGCGTAGGCACAGATCAGGAATTGCAACGCCTGATGCAGATCGAACAGGCCTACGCCGCGAACGCCCGGTTGATTTCGGTCGTGGACGAATTGATGGACACATTGCTGAGGTTGTAATCATGAATTTGACTGCCATTGGCGATTTGGCGCGGGGCATGACGCTTCGCTCTCGTGCGACGGAAATCAAAACCCAGATCGAAGATCTTTCATATGAGATGTCGAGTGGAAAAGTGCAGAACATGTCGCACCGACTGGGCGGTGACTATTCGCACTTACTGGATCTTGAGAACAAACTGACCCGGCTTGACGCTTACAAAGTCGCGACTGCCGAAGCTGGCCTTTTTGCGGATGCCATGCAGAAAAGCCTGACCATGTTCAGCAACTCGGTCGGAGAACTGTCCAACGCGCTGCTGGCGTTCGGCAGCGCAAGTCACGCTGTGACGCATGAACAGGCTTCGGTTCAGGCCCGGAACGAACTGGACACGATGATTTCCGCGCTGAATACAAGGATTGGCGGACGCAGCCTGTTTTCAGGGACCGCAACGGACAATTCTCCGCTGCCGTCGGCTGAAACGTTGCTGGCAGCGCTTCGCACGGAAGTGACCGGTCAGGTCACGGCATCTGACATCATGTTGGCGGCCGAGAACTGGTTCAACGACCCTCTCGGCTTCGACGCCGTCATTTTTCAGGGCTCCGCAACACCCCTTGCGCCCATGCAAATTTCGGAAAACGAACGTATTTCCCTGCCCGTAACAGCAACGGACCCATCCTTAAAAACCGCATTGAGGGACATAGCGCTTGCGGCGCTGGCTACGGATGCTTCATTGGCATTGGCGCCCGATCAGCGCACTGCGGTGTTCACGCAATTGGGTGTCAATTTGGCCAATACACGTGACGACGCCATGACGCTTCGCGCGCAGGTGGGCGCAGCCGAGGCCCGCGTCGACCAGGCAACGTCGCGCAACGCCGCCGCAAGGACAAGCCTGGAATACAGCCGGAATCAACTGATAGCTGCCGATCCCTATGAAACCGCAGCGCGATTACAGACCGTACAGTTTCAGCTCGAAAGTCTCTATTCCGTTACGGTTCGCAACGCCAACCTGTCGCTGGTGAACTTCCTGCGATGAAAATTCTGGTTCTCCTTTTGCTTCTGTTGCCGGGCATGGTTTCCGCAGGGGCAATACGATTAAAAGATCTCGTCAATTTCGATGGGGTCCGCGGCAATGACCTTGTCGGCTATGGCCTTGTCGTCGGCCTGAACGGAACCGGTGACGGGCTGAGAAATGCGCCTTTCACAGAAGAGATCATGTCCAACATTCTAGAACGGCTGGGTGTCAACGTTACCGGAGAAGACTTTCGCCCCAAAAACGTCGCCGCTGTTCTCGTCACCGCCAGCCTGCCCCCATTTGCACGAGTCGGTGGACAGATTGACGTGACCGTATCCGCCATCGGGGATTCAAAAAGCCTGCTTGGGGGGACATTGATCATGACACCGCTTAACGCGGCGGACGGTCAGATCTATGCAGTGGCTCAAGGCACGGTACTGGCCGGCGGCGCTGTGGCAGAGGGCGAGGCGGCATCCGTTGTGCGCGGAGTTCCGACGTCTGGCGTCATTCCGTCCGGCGCCCGGGTTGAACGTGAAATCGAATTTGATCTGTCGTCGCTCAGTCAAATCCGCTTGGCCCTGCGAGAACCGGATTTCACAACGGCTGAACGAATCGAAACTGCAGTCAATTCAGAATTCCGAAAGGCCGTGGCCATCATGAGAGATTCCGGCACGGTGGAACTGAGCATTCCTGCCACCGGCGCACGATCAGCTGCGCATGCACTTCGGCGCATCGAAAACATCCTGGTAGAGCCGGAAACCAAGGCTCGTGTCGTGGTTGATCAACGCTCGGGCACCATCGTGATGGGTCAAGAGGTGCGTATCTCGAGGGTGGCGGTATCCCAAGGCAATCTGACCCTCACCGTCGAAGAGGCTCCGATCGCAATCCAGCCCAACCCGTTCGCGCGTGGCGAAACGGTGGTCGTTCCCAGAACCGTCGCCGGTATTGACGAAGAAGAAGGCACCGGGCTGGCAGAAATACCCGAAGCGACAACCTTGTCAGAAGTGGTGGCAGGTTTGAACGCATTGGGCGTTTCTCCACGGGACATGATCGACATATTGAAGACGATCAAAGCCGCCGGTGCGCTGCATGCTGAATTCATTGTTCGGTGACACCAAGGCCGGCCCAGTCATATTCGGCCCCTACTTTGACTTCCAACTGTTCAGCCACCTGCGAAACCTGCTGCTGCGTTCCTCGATCGCGTCGCCTGCGGCATACAGGCCGTCTTCCACATTCTCCATCATTGGGTCGATGCGGGCTTCTCGGAACCTGCGCCAGCGCACCCAGATGGCCCAAACAAGGGCGAAGAAAACAGTCAGGAAGATGATGTTGAACCATGGAATGATCCGCACATCCGGGCTGTCGACCTGCCATATCTTAACGGCGTTCGGAAAGATCGAAAGGAATTCACTGCGCCAGCCGTAGTGACGTACCACCACCCAACGCGGCGCCTCGGTTGTTGATTTCAGGTCTGCCGCTTCTGCCTGCAGGTTCGAGGAGTTCAGCTTGAAGTAAGGCGGCCAGCCCCAGCCTGTATCCTCGTTCCGATAGACCATGACCTTGCCGTTGGTCTTGCGGGTCTGGATGAAGAACACATCACGGTTCGGTGTGGTCGGGTCGCTGCCGACATCATGAACCGACCAGAAGATGCTGTTCTCACCGGGGTCGATCCGTTTTTCATAGGTGTCCGAGATCCGAACCACGTCATGCTGCGGCAGGGTGTAGTTCAACACCGCCGCGATCGTACCCCAGAACAGGATGATGATGGCCCATTTGACATAACGCATTAGTCAAACCCTCACATGAAATTCGAAACATAAATCAGGATCGCGATCAGGCCCAGCGGCACGACATAGATCCCAAGGATCAGTTTGCGGCGAAACGATCCGTCGTACTTTTTCAGCCCGCGCTGGACAAAGGCGTCCCTGTCGCCTGTCATGCCCTTTTTCTCCCAATGTGCGATCAGTTTACTGCGTCGCACCCGGCGGGAATAGATCGACACGCCAACGTAAAGGACGGTCAGAACGATCAGCAACGGGATCAGAAAGCGGAGTGCGACCAACATTTAACTTCTCCCTACTGCGCCCCAGGGACCAACGCGCGCGATGATATCATCGCTGACCCGATCACTGCCACTCATGTCCGGCTCATGCCCGAACAGCGCGGCCCGGGCGCCTGCCTTGTCCACCTGATACTCTCGCGCAAGGAACTCGGCAACATAGGCTTTTTTGGTTTCCGGCCATGTCGAATAAGTGCGGTAGAACAGCTCTTTGTGGCAAATGAACATCTGGCGCGGATCCAGCGGGGCCAGTTCGGCCAACAGCATATTCACCAGATCGCGGTGCGGCGTATCGGCGGCGCGCAAAGTATAGAAATAGGCCGGATGATCCGAAGTTATACGCGGCCAGGGCCCGCCGTCCGTCGCCCAGCGCAGCAACTGCGCCAGACCGTGATAGGCCTCGGGCAGACGGTCCGAGTGGTTGCGCGCCAGACGGCGCATGTCGCTGCGGTCCAGCCCGGTCAGATCGACATCGGCATCCGCAGCAGCATCGATGGTCAGGAAATCCATCTTCTGCTGCAGGATTGCGGCGGCATCCACGCCGCGCGCCTTGACGATGGGTTCGACCAGATCGTTGTAGTCGAGAAATTTTGCAATTTGGTTCCGCTGCGACGGCCCAAAGATGTACTTGATCGGCAGGTCATCCGGCCTGCCCCCCATACAAATCGCCGCCGGGTGATCCAGATCCGGGAATAGGTACAAACCACCGAAATGCGCCGTCCAGAAGTTGCGCTGCTCAAACGCAGTATGGCGCAGTCGGACGGGGTTACGGGTGACGTCGCCGGTTTCCTTCGCGGTTGCGATCATCTTTGCAATCAGCACATCGTCGAACCAGGCATCCTCTTCGGACTTGAAGCGTTCGACCATGCCCGCCAGTTGCTGAGCCTTGCGCAGGGTGCCGCCTGCGGTATCAGCCTCAATCTCGATTTTGCGCAGGTTCAGCAAGTCGCGCGGCGTGGTGAGTTTGAAGACCGAGTTCACCAACTCTCCGGCCACCGCATCGGTGGCAGTCAGGGCGAATAGCTGCGCCTCGTTCATCTCGATGAATTCGCGCAGGATATCGCGCGAGGTCGAGAATTTGACGTTCAGCAAAGGCGCGCGTTTCTGTTCCGTCGTCAGCAGGATGAACTGACGGTTGACGCCGTTGGGGTTGAGGTAGAGCTCATCCTCCAGCTCAATCCCCACCTCCGGCGAATAGCCCGAGATATCGACATGAAAATCCGTCAGCTCTGTGGTTTTGCCCGCCAGATGCTGCAACGCGCGGTTATACCGCTCGACCAGAGCCGGGCTGGAGATGTGGACGAGGTTGCCGAACATCAGGCCTTGTTCGATGAGGCGGATCATCTGCCTACCCCGTTTCTCAGAAAGACCGGTGTTTTTCGCCCTTCAATTTCACCCACAAGCTCGGGCTCTAACCATAGCAATTTTTGTCTCGCGTTTCTATCCGGCAAGCGATCCAAAACTAATTCGGTTGCGATCAACTCGTATGCTTTGTTAGCCCACCGTGTCGCACTCAGGTTCCAGTCCAACCAGTCTTTCAGTAGCTGGTTTTTTTCCTCTTTAGTCCTAAGGGATGCGCCGGCTCGGTTTAGACGCCCACTAAACATTACTTCTTCGCCAAATGGATACCATGAGTTCCCATCTTTGTTGTGCAAGTACAGCTTGCAGTTCGCTCGATCTGAAACGTGACCCATGTTTTTTTTAGCGGCCTTGAAGGAATAGTGATTGGTAGCTTCGTGCCTTATGGCGCGGGCAATTTCGTATCCACTAAGTTCTTCAAGTTTTGAAAACGCATCGAAGGATTCCTTGGCGAGACGAATAACGTTATCGTCTTTTGTACCGCGGGAATTGGATATCTCAGAGATGCTTTCAAAAAACTCAAAGAGTTTTGCAGACCAGTATCTTAGCAAAACCATGATTTGAATTGAAATCGCCGAGTCCACGATTTCGTCCCCCGTCATCTTGTGAGTGGAAAACAAGTACAGCTTGCTAATCGTATTAGACTCAGAAGCGGCGTAGCTTGCCAACGCAAGAAGGGCTTTCTCGTCAAGTGAAAGCGATTTTAGGTCGTTCCAATAGATTGGGATTTCGACTATTTTCTCAATTGCTTTCATAAATGAATTCTACCCTTTCCCCTCCAGATACCGCCGCTTGGCCTCTTCCATCCGGCCCATCTCACGCACCGCGTTTTCGATGGCGACCTCGTCGCTCTTGTCGGCGTAGCGGAACTCGCTGTCAGCGTAGCGGTTGATTTCCTGGATCACCATTTCCACCGTGATCGGCTGGCGCAGGTCTTCGATCATCGCCTTCTTGGTGTCGTAGTCGCGGAACAGGAACAGGTCGGGGTTTTCCATCCATTCGTCGGGCAGTTCGAAATCCATCGCGCGGACCTTGACCGCGTCGGTGATGTTCTTGATCGCGCGGCCGGTAAAGCGCTCATCCGCCTGCTGGATCGCCTTGAGATAGGTGCCCAGCTTGGCGATCGTGTCCATATGGCCGATCTCGCTGGAAACCCGGTCATAGACCTGCAGCAAGGCATCCTCATGCGGGCGGGAATGGCTTTCGAAACTGGCGGCAACGGCCTTTTTGATCTCTTGCGCGGCATAGGCTTCGTGTTCGCCCAGCGGGATTTCGTGGTTGCGGCCCATCAGCAGGTGCAGGATGTCGATGTAATCCTCGCGCGTTTGCGGCCCGTCCACCAGAAAGCGCGCGCCCGCCCGCTGGCGCAGGGCGTCGTCCACATTCTCGGGGTAGTTCGAGAACATGCCAAAGGTGCAGTTGCCGCGCACGACGGTGTTGGCGCCCGCAAAGCTCTCCATCAGCACGGCGGTGATTTCCAGTTGCCCGGCCGAGGACTGACGGTCGCCGCGTTTGCCTGCCAGTTGGTCGATATCGTCGATGGTGCCGAACCCGATGACCGAGGGGTCGATAATCGTGTTGATAAACGCCTTGGCGTTCTGGCCTGATTTGCCCTGATAGCTGTCGATATTGTCGGTGCTCAGGTTCTGATAGCGGAACGGATAGCCCGCATTCTGGCAGTAGTCGTTGATCAGACCGGCCATCATCTGGATCAGGGTGGTCTTGCCGGTGCCCGGCTTTCCGTCACCCATGAAAGTAAAGATGAACCCGCCAAGCTCGGCGAATGGGTTCAAACGGCGGTCGAAATCATAGGCCATCACCATCTTGGCCAGCTTCATCGCCTGATACTTGGCGATATGGTTGCCGACCACCTCGTTCGGTTTCTTGAACGTCATGGTCAGGGTGGTGGATTTGGCCTTTGAGGCCGGCTCAAAACCCCGGATGGTCAGGTCATCGGCTTCGATATGCCATGCGGCGTTTTGGAATGGCGCCAGGTGACCCGCAGACTGTGCGCGCAGGGCCGCTTTCTCCATCAATTGCTCGGCATAGGCGCTGGTTGCGGCGATCAAATGCGCATCATCGGGAGCGTGTTTGGCAAAGGTCTGGTCCAGTTCCCACAACGCGCCGTGCAGAGCGAGTTGGCCGTTGTCGGTCAGAACCTCTTCGATCTCGCCGAGATCAACGGTTGTTTCGCCCAGATGTGAGGACATCAGGTAAGCCAGCGCATTGCCAAACACGTGCGACGTGATCAGAGCCTCCGCCGTCAGCAACTCCGAGAACTCGGTCTTGCGGGCGGCAGGCAAATCCCCGGCCAGATTGGCCCGCTTCAGATCGGCTAGCGGTGTCTGTTCCGCATAAGCCTCACCTATGGCCAGAGCGATGGCGATGGCGCGCCGGATGGCCTGCTGTGTGGTGGCCTGCGGTGGTGACACCAGCGCATCGCCCTCATCCGAGGCTTCGATCCGCTCAACCAGATGCACCCCATCGGCGCGCACCGTGCGCCGCGTCACCAAACCCGGTGTCGTCGACCGAAATCTTCGCCCAGTCGTAACGCCCGGAGACTGTTCAAGCGCCACCTCCACCGCCTTTGCAATCCGAGGCGCGTGTTCGAAACCGTTCAGCAAAGCGGTTGCCGCCGGATAATGCTTGCGAATATCCGCCTCACGCAATTCCATCTGATCTGACGTCAAACTCATCTCAAAAGCCGCCCTCACTTCATCTTTTCAAAAATACTCTCGCCGAAGGCGAAAACCTCAATATCTCAACACCTGCCCCGCCTTGCTGACCACGAACTTGCGCACATCTGCAAACCCCGGCGGGTTACGCTCGGCCAGCACCTGGAACGGGCGCTGGGGCAGGATGATCGACCGCTGGGTGCGCGTGGCCCCGGTCTCGGCCCCCTGCCCGCCGAACGGGTCCAGCGCAAAGACCTCGCGCTCAACGGTTGAGAACCAACCGGCGCGCTCCTCGATAACCTCTTCGCTTTGCAGTTCTTCGGTGGTCCAGGCCAGTGCCCAGTCCTGACCTTCGGGCGCCTGCGCATCCTCCAGCACCTGCCGCAGGGGGCCGGATTGCTCGGTATAGGCCGAGGAATACATCGGCCCCACATGGATGCGGCGCAGGTGCTTGGGGTGCAGGTCGTCGAAATCCTGATCGAAGCCCTTGGCGATGGTCACCAGCTTCAACCCGCCCAAGGATTGTGCCATCAAATGCGCCTGCACCTCAGGCCAGCGGCGCTGGTCTTTGGGCAGGGCCGTTTTGCCGCTGTCCTCCAACTGCATCAGATAGATGACCGGCAGGTTGATTTGGCTGTCATAGACCGCCCAGTGGATCATGAACTTGCGACGCTCGCCCTCATTCCCGATCCAGTGGCACTCGGGATCGTTGCGGGCCCAGAACAGCTGACCTTTCAGCAATTCCTCGTAATAGAGCCTTTGCGACAGCGCAAATTGTAGTTTGGTGGGGATTGCCTGATCACCAATGATCGTTCGAACCATGTCGGTTTTCAGATCATCCTCGGATGGCATATTCGCCAAATGCACCTGCGCCTGCTGCGCGTCATTGGCCATGGTCAGCAACTCGGCCGCCACCGGAAACCCGCTGTCACGCTTGTCCATCGCAAGGCTGCCAAAGAACCGCCCCGTGTCGCGCCCGACCAGCAGGTATTTCATGCTGAGCGCGCGGAAGGTGTAGAGCAGCCCCGAGAGGTAACGCGACACGATCCGCACCTCTTGCTTGCTGATCGCGCCCTCCGCCTCCATCGTCGCGGCCACGCGCAGAAGGTGGACGGTGATCACTTCGAATTTGCGGAAATAGCGGCGCGAGGCGAAAGTGTCGGTCAGGCCGATATGGTCTTGGGTGGGGTTAGTATTCATTAGTCTCCACCATCTCCATCACCATCGCCGTCACCCGAATGGTAGCCATCGTTCTCGTTGTAGAACGCAATTTCAGCGGAAACAGGATCTTCTTTCCGGTAATGGCGATAGACGATGTGACCGACCGCGAAGAATACCAGCATACTCAACGCAATAGCCCAATAGGACTCTGTGATCCAATATAGAACGACGCCAATCCCAATGGCGAACCACCGCACGATCATCGCCGTCTCAACCCAATCCGGTAGGTCAATGTCCTTGCGAGACAACGCCGGAGGAGGACGTCTTTCGCCTTCACTCATAGCGGAGCCTTTCCTTAAGAGCCCCCATACAAATTCTTATCATGCTTCTCGACAATCGAGGCGAACCGGCGGGCAAAGCGTTCATCGGCCTTGGCCTTTTTCTCCAGCACGTCGCGGGCAAAGACCATGTGGTCCTCATGCGCCTCAAGCATGTCGGCCATTTTCTGGTTGGTCGCCGTGCCGATGGCGGCCATGGCAGTTTGCGCTTCTTGGTCGGTCTGCACGCCGATCTCATTGATGCGGTGAGCCACGTCCTGCTGTTGCGCGGTTTTCAGCGATTTGGTCAGGGCGTCATACAGCACGACGCGCTGTTGCGTGTCTGTCTGCAGCTTGTTGATCAGCACCATCTGCGTCGCCGCTTGGTTCTGCAGTGAATCGACCCAGGTCTTGCCCTTTTCGATATAGCGCTCCAGCGTCTGAGATTTGGCCAGCTTGACCTGCTCCTCCTGAACCTTGGCGTTGTATTGCTTGTTCAACTCGGCCAGTTCGGTTTCCAACTGAGTGCGCGCGGCAGCGTCCTGTTCGACCGAAATCTTGTTCTCCAGCGTGATAATCGTCGGGTCCATATTCTGAATTTCAGCGCGCAGAGCCTCCAGCTCGGCAACAGTGGCCTCGCGATCATCCAGTGTGACGGTCAGGTTCTCTTCGACCTTCACGCGCTGTTCTTCCAGTACGGCCAGTTGCCCTTCCAGCAGCTTCACGATCACGTCGGATTTGGCGATCAGGTCCTGCAGCTTGTCGTCGATATTGGCGGTGCGCATCCGCTCCTGCCGCATCGACTCGGATTTGGCCTTGGCAAAGATGCCGACAAAGCTCTCCCACCCGGTTTTCGAGCGCATCTCGTCGAAATCCTTGGAAAAGGCGTTGGTCACGTCGTCCAGGCCCATGATCAGCTCGGCGATATTCGCATTCATCACCTCGGTATGGGCATGCACGTCCTCAAGCGTCGCGTTCTCGATGTCGATATCCGCCTCGGCAGTGCCGATCTTGGCGCGCGCGGCCTCAATCCGCGAGGTCAGCCCTTCGATCTGTGACTGACTTTCACGCACTTTGGTCTGAGTTTCCTGAATCAATGCCTCGAACTGTTGGTTCGACATCTGTCCTATCCTTGTTTTTTCTTATCTACCCAATGAGATAGTGGATGTTATGACAATTTACATCCCCATGGGTCTTGAAATCACCAGAACTTTGGCAAAATCAATAAGAAAAAGATAGGCGCGACGATACAATCCAAAGCTGTATTATCAGCCGACGCTGACGTTCTGTTGTCTATATTCTGGATTGATCCGTCCTCCGGAGTGGCCATGGACAAAACCCGCGGCACATGGTTGGGTGCGCGCAAATCTTTTCCTGCCGGAGACTGACTCATGCTGGACGCAACAACCGACCTTAAATCAATCCTGAAAAACCCCGATCTGCTGGTGACCAAAGCCTATATTGGCGGTCAATGGGTGGATGGCGACAATGGCACCTTTGCTGTAACCAACCCCGCGCGCGGCGATGTGGTGGCTGAGGTTGCGGACCTGAGCCGCGCCCAGGTTGCTGGCGCGATTGCACAGGCAGAGGCTGCGCAAAAGGAATGGGCCAAGCTGACCGGTAAAGAACGTGCGGTGATCCTGCGCCGCTGGTACGACCTGATGATGGAAAACGCCGAAGATCTGGGCAAAATCCTGACCGCCGAGCAAGGCAAGCCACTGGCCGAGGCCGTTGGCGAGATCGGCTATGGTGCATCCTTCATCGAGTTCTTTGGCGAAGAGGCCAAGCGCGTTTACGGTGAGACGATCCCCGGCCATCAGCGCGACAAGCGGATCATGGTTCTGAAACAGCCGATCGGCGTTGCAGCCTCGATCACGCCCTGGAACTTCCCCAACGCGATGATCACCCGCAAGGCAGGACCCGCGCTGGCCGCTGGCTGCGCGTTTGTCGCCCGCCCTGCAGCCGAAACACCGCTATCCGCGCTGGTTCTTGGCCTTCTGGCCGAAAAGGCCGGCATCCCGGCGGGTGTGTTCAACGTCGTGCCGTCCTCGCGTGCCAGCGAGATCGGCAAGGAATTCTGCGAAAACCCGGGTGTGCGCAAGCTGACCTTCACCGGATCGACCGAGGTGGGACGCATCCTGCTGCGCCAAGCCGCCGATCAGGTCATGAAGTGCTCGATGGAGCTGGGCGGCAACGCGCCTTTCATCGTGTTCGACGACGCCGATCTGGATGCGGCCGTCGAAGGTGCCATGCTGTGCAAGTTCCGCAATAACGGCCAGACCTGTGTCTGCGCCAACCGGATTTACGTACAGGCCGGTGTCTACGATGAGTTTGCAGCCAAGCTGAAAGCAGCGGTCGAAGCGTTGAACGTCGGCGACGGTCTGACCGCGGGCACCACGACCGGTCCGTTGATCAACGCCGAAGCTGTCGCCAAGGTGGAGGAACACATCAAGGATGTCACCGACAAGGGCGGTGCAGTTCTGACCGGCGGTCTGCCGCATGACCTGGGTGGCACCTTCTTCCAGCCGACGATCGTGACCGGCGTGACGCAGGACATGATGGTCGCGCAGGACGAGACATTCGGGCCGCTCGCGCCGCTGTTCAAGTTCGAGGACGAGGATGATGTGATCGCGATGGCCAACGACACGATCTTTGGTCTGGCCTCCTACTTCTACGCCAAGGACCTGAGCCGCGTCTACAAAGTGGCCGAGGCACTGGAGTACGGCATCGTCGGCGTGAACACCGGCATCATCTCGACCGAGCTGGGCCCGTTCGGCGGAGTCAAGCAATCCGGCCTGGGCCGCGAAGGCAGCCACCACGGCATGGAAGACTATCTGGAGATGAAATACGTCTGCCTGTCGGTTTGATTTGAAACGGCCCAGGTGCTGAACGCTTGGGCCGCTAAAATCTACGGCATCTCGTTGTCTGAACTAACCTCGATCGTTGGTTCATACTGGAAAAGATCGAATGTCTGGCTGTCGTGCCCGCTGGCGTAGCTTTGGTAATGGCCCAGAATGATGGGGTGCACGATGCCTCGGGCGAGACGATATTCTGGTCGATGGGATCAGTCACTGCTGGGAATTGATTGCCAGCCTAACAATGCCTGAAACCCCCGCGGGGAACTTGCGCGGGTTTTATGGATTGAAGCCTACTTTGAGCGGAAAGCGCTAAATTATTTGCTAGGTATTTCCTGTTTTGCAGTTTCGGAGTGGTGCCCTTGCAAACTGGGCTGTACTCGGGGTTAAAAAACCAGTCTCAACAAAAAGGAAAAAGACTGCAAATATCTTTCCGATTTCCGTTTGCGGAGACAAGTTTTCCAGTCCGACAGTAGTTGCTGGGGCGACGTCGAGTACAAAGTATCGACTCAGGACAATCCTTCAGCACCCCCGGTGATAGAGCGTTCCTGACGTTAAGAAACGACCGTCGAACCCAAACATTCGCGAAGCATGTGGCGGTTCAGCAAAATACACGCTGACCTTTCAAAAGTCGTACGATTTCAGGCGCAGTGCCAGCACCATAGACACCTTAGCCTATAGGACTTTAAATCAGGCAAAAGCGAAACTGACCAAGGTACTAACAGTTGCAAAATTTCAGTATGCTTTTGCGCAGGTTGAGCTATGTCTTGATCACTTTGAAGTTCTTACCTGACCCCAGTGAATTGAGGTGCTTTGAATGAAAATGCTTCTTGCTTGTTTGGCGTTATTGGGCGGAGCAGCCCAAGCGCAAACAGATGCGACGCCGATCTTGTTTACGAACGTGAACGTCTTTGACGGTCAGAACGAAGCTCTGATTGAGAACGCGAACGTCGTCGTTACCGGCAACTTGATAACGGCTGTATCGACTGAAACTCTCAGTGTTGCAAACGCGCAAATCATCGATGGCGGCGGACGTACAATGATCCCTGGTCTGATTGATGCACATTGGCACACGTCTTATGCCTATGCCCCGCAAGCAACAATTGTAGCTGGCGACATGTCTGAAGTAGCCATCCGAGGTGCCTTAGGTTCCCAAAAAACTCTGATGCGTGGGTTCACCACAGTTCGTGATGTAGGTGGTAACCCATTCACCATTAAGAAAATGATCGACCGTGGTGAGCTTGTAGGACCCCGTATTTTACCCTCTGGTCCGCCGATTAGCCAAACGTCTGGTCACTTTGACTACCGTGCACTTCAATCGACACCAACCAACCCCGGCGATGCGTTGGAATACTGGAACAGAAATTCGCTTCTTCTTGTGGCGGATGGTGTTCCCGATCTCCTAAAACGTAGCCGTGAGGTGCTGCGCATGGGAGCGGTACAATTGAAGTTCGCCGGGGGCGGAGGAGTATCCTCTGTTTTCGACCCACTGGATGTTCAAGAATACACGTTGGAAGAAATGGAAGCGATTGTAGACGTGGCCGAGACTTGGAACACTTATGTCGCAGCTCACATCTTTACCGACCGTGCGACGCAGACAGCCATCAGGGCTGGTGTCAAGTCAATCGAACACGGTTTCCTTGTCAGTGAAGAGACCCTTCAAATGATGAAAGATGAGGGCGTCTGGCTAAGCATTCAACCCTTGCTCAACGACGAAGACGCGTTCGTTTTCGATGATCCATTCAGCACAAAAAAATGGATACAAGTCACTGATGCGACTGATAAAATTTACCCTTTAGCCAAAGAGATTGGTGTCAATATCGCGTTTGGTACCGACATGCTTTTTGACCCGGAGACTGCGGAAAAACAGGGTAAGTTCCTGGCCAAGCTCGGCAAATGGTTTACGCCTTTTGAAGCGCTTAAGATGGCCACCCATGACAATGCGCAATTGCTCAAACTATCTGGTCCGCGCCATCCATACCAACAGGGTGAGTTGGGGATAATTGCCGATGGAGCCTATGCCGATCTGATCCTAGTGAACGGCAACCCGCTTGATGATCTGGACCTTGTGGCCGACCCGAATGCTAACTTTGATCTGATCATGAAGGACGGAATCATCTTCAAGAACGCGGTGGACTGACACCGCCGCCAGTTGGCTGCTCCATCTACTTTGCGAAAATTTTCGGACAAAAAACAACGCCCCGCGTCTGGAGGAACGCGGGGCGGGTGTTGCGACGGTCCGGGAGGAGGAGACCGTCGCAGGATCTTCAGGCGCGTTAGTTCACGGCCTTGGCGTCAACCACATCTTTTTCGATGGCTTTCGCCGAACTAATCTCAATCCGGCGCGGTTTCAGGGCCTCGGGCACTTCGCGCTTCAGGTCGATGTTCAGCATGCCGTTTTCATGGCTGGCGCCGGTGACACGGACATGGTCGGCCAGGGCAAAGCGGCGCTCGAACGCGCGCGTGGCGATGCCGCGGTGCAGGTAGCTGCGCTGTTTGTCTTCGGCGGCTTTCTTACCGGCGACGATCAGCGCGTTTTCCTTCACTTCGACCGACAGGTCATCTTCCGAAAAACCGGCGACAGCGACGGAAATCCGATAGGTGTCGGCATCGGTTTTCTCGATGTTATAGGGCGGGTAGCTGGGCTGAGCCACGTCGTTGGTCAGAACGCGGTCCATCATGTCGGCGATCTGGTCGAAACCGATGGTGGCGCGGTGCAGCGGTGCAAAATCAAATGTACGCATGTGTCGTATCCTCATGTTTGAGCGATTCACGATTTGTTGCCCTCCGTTCGGACGGGCGGTGATGTTTTCCGAACCCCGTTGTGGCGATCCGGTACAATTCACATGGGTAGCGATTTCGCCGAGTTCAAGACCCGCCAGCACCGATGAATTTCGCACCCGAGCTGGACTTGCCCGATCCCACCTGCAACCGGCGGATCGAGGCCTTGGGTTGCGGCGCATCCCGCCGCATGATCGACTTGAGTTCGGACACGACGCCGGCCAGTTCCATACCAAATCCGACCTTTTTTCCGTCATAGACTCCGACGGCGGACACCACGGACAGAATCTGCCAGCGCGGGCCATTTTTCGCCAGTATGGCCGAACCGGATGACCCAAAGGTAATATCGCAATCAAAGGTAATCAGACCCAGACGTCGTTCCAGAATTCGGCATGATCGTTCGCGCGTAATCGCCTCGGACCGGCCCAACCCGTATGAGGCAATGGTGATTTCCTTGTTGAGAATTTGCCCGCCATGCAAGGCGAAGGGATCGGCAATCGTGTAAGGGATTGGCTTTTCCAGACGCATGAGCGCGACGTCGGCGCGAACCGCTTCAGGCGAAAGCGGTTCATTCGCGCCATAGGCGGGATGGGCGGCGATCTGCACCACGTTGCGTTCGGCCAACGCCTTGCCGTTGCTCAGCCCGGCGCGGAAAACCACCTCGCCAGACCGGTAAGGTTTGCCGGTTTTCTTGTCCAGGGCGCAATGCGCTGCCGTCAGCACCAGGTCCTGCGCAATCAGCGTTCCGGTACAAAACGACCGCGACCCCACATCCAATCGTCCGACCGCTTCCCATCCATACAGATCATCGCGGTCCACCAGCGTGCGTTTGCTTGATGTCTGGGCGGATGCTGCACCGATCAGAACGGACTGGCAAAACAGGAAGAACAGCAGAAACCTGATCATGGCCTTACGAACCTTGCCCCGATGTTTTTGCCTGAATCACCGGTTTTAGAGCCGTATCCGCGCCCTGCCGACAGTTCTGCACGCAACAATTGCAGCGCATCCTCAACCGCCGTACCGATCGCGACGCTCTTGCCGCCCATCATCGCCTTGGCCGCAACGACCGAGACAATGCGGGGACGATTACCAGCAAAGGAAAACACCGGCGCGCCTGAAGCGCCAAAATCCACGTCGCAGGACATCACCAGAACACCCCCCTGCCCGGTCACGACAGAACAGACCTCCTGCAGGGATGGCGCCTCGGCCCTGTCCTGTGCGTAGGACACAACACCCACTTCTTCGCCCTGCACAGGGCGTTCACCAGTTTCGAAAGGAATGACCGTTGTGTTCCGGACCGGCTGCCACAATTCGATCAGCGCGATATCATGCCGGACACGTTCTGACGGGGTTCCGCCGTCAAAACGGTATTCTGGGTGGATTACGACCTGCCGGGCAGCGCGGTACGCCGATGCGCGGCCCAGGCGCCAACCGGCGAGAAACTCGATCAAAGCGGGGTCAATCCGACGGCGCGTCGATTTGTCGAAAAGGCAATGCGCTGCAGTCAGAACCAGTCCGGGTGCAATCAGTGTCCCGGTGCAAAAACCGGTTCCGGCGATATCCAACCGCCCGACGGCCATCCACTCGCGCCCGGAATCCGAAGTCTCAAGGCTTTTAAGCCCCGTGTCCTGCGCCATGGCTGCCATTGGCAACACAGCAAACGCTATGGCCCTGATCCAGTTTCGCACGCATGTCTCCGGCATTGCTAAAGACAGTTTGTTACGCAAACGGTGCGGCGAAAATAGGGCGCAGGCCCAGTCAGGGTTTTTCCATCACAATTGAGGCTGCGTTGCATCAACCGCGATTACTTCAGAATGGGTACGTCACCGGCGTCGGCTGGTCGGCTTTGTTGCAAGGCCCTGGGCATTGGGCCGCCTGTCGCCCAGTCCAGCAACTCGACCGTGTGCAGGACGGGCGTACCTGTTCCCGAACCGATCTGCACCATGCACCCAATATTTCCGGCGGCGATCACGTCGGGCTTTTTCGCTTCCAGTGTCCGCACTTTGCGTTGTCTGAGTTGGGCCGAAATTTCAGGCTGCAACAGGTTGTAGGTTCCGGCGCTGCCACAGCACAGATGACTGTCAGCCGGCTCGGACACGGTGAAACCTGCGCGCTTCAGCAAATCCTTGGGATAGGTTTTGATCTTTTGCCCGTGCTGCAGCGAACAGGCCGCGTGATACGCCACACTCATGCCCCGGCCTTCACTTTCGGGAAGTTCCAGCTGCATCAGAAGCTCGCTGACATCCATGGCAATTGCAGATACACGTTCCGCATCCGCAGCCAGCGCGTCGTTGCGGAACATGTGACCGTAATCCTTCACGGTTGTCCCGCAGCCCGATGTATTGATGACGATGGCATCCAGTCCCTTGCTGTCCATCTCGCGCGTCCAGGCCCGGATGTTGGTCGCGGCAGAAGCGTGACTTTCGCGCGTCTTGCCCATGTGATGGGTCAACGCTCCACAGCAACCGGCGCCATCGGCGACCACGACCTCGCACCCCAATCTGGTCAACAGGCGGATTGTGGCGTCATTGATATCGGTGTTCAGCGCCTTTTGAGCGCAACCTGTCATCAACGCCACGCGCTTTTTGCGTTCGCCCTTGGACTCAAAGCACTGCGGATCATCGTTTCGGCTCACTGGCGGGATGTGTTTTGGTGCCATATCCAGCATTGCACGCAAACGCGCATCAGGCATCAGAAAGCGAAATGGCCGCCCCAGCTTTGCCCCGATCAAAGCCCACCTGAACCGCATCGGGTAAGGCAGGATCTGCGCCAGCATCCAGCGCAGTGCACGATCCATGAAGGGGCGCTTGTAGTTCGTATCGATATACTCGCGCGCGTGATCGACCAGATGCATGTAATGCACGCCGGACGGGCAGGTGGTCATGCAAGCCAGACAGGACAGACAACGGTCAATGTGTTTGACGGTCTTTTCGTCCGGAACGCGATTGTTCTCCAACATGTCCTTGATCAGGTAGATACGCCCGCGCGGGCTGTCCAGTTCATCCCCCAGAACCTGGTATGTCGGGCAGGTCGCAGTGCAAAAACCGCAATGCACGCAACTCCGCAGGATGTCGTTGGACCTTCGGATTGCGGGATCCTGCAACTGTTCTTCGGAAAAAGTTGTCTGCATTACCCTACCCCATCAGGCCCGGATTGAATAAACCCTTCGGGTCAAACCGCTGTCGCAATCCCTGCGTCAGCGCGGCCAACCCTGCAGGTTCGGGCTGAAAACGACCAAACCTTGCGATTTCAGCATCGCTGCCCCGAACAAGCGTGGAATGCCCCGGAACCTCGGCCAGCGCGGCCCGAAGATCGAACCCTTCGGGCGCAAGCGCCCAGATCAGCCCTCCGCCCCAATCCAGAAGATGAATGCAGCCCGGCTGGTCTACGACGCGCAGCATGTCTGTCGGCTTGACGGACGTTTTCCAGACATTTCCCGCAGTGTCTGCAAAGGGCTCGACATCACGAACAGCCTTCCAGATCGCCTCGTTTTCCGCAGCGTCGGTCACTATTCGGTCGGGCTTTTGATGGTTGAACATTTCTGCCAGTTTGCCAACCCGATACGCAACTGAATCGCTGAACCCTTCAATACGAATGACCGTCTCGGACGTTGTTTGTTTCATCTGTGATCCGCCCGGCAGTCGCGCGGCACCCGTGACTTCGAAAGGGGACGCCAGCGCCTCGCTGAACAGTTTCAGGGATTGTGACCAGTCGCACCCGCTCCACACCAGAGTTGCCGAACTTTCCGAGCGCGGCAAAACTTTCAGCGAGACCTCGGTCAACACGCCAAGCGTCCCCCACGACCCGGCCAACAGCTTGACCAGATCGTATCCGGTGACGTTTTTCATCACCCGGCCACCGTTTCGGATCACTTGCCCCAAACCGTCGACATAGCGCACGCCCAAAAGAAAATCCCGACACGCCCCCGCCTGTACGCGGCGCGGCCCCGAGACATTGGCAGCAACCACGCCCCCTATTGTCGGCTCGCCTGTTGTGCCCATCAGCGCGCGATGATCCATCGGCTCGAACGCAAGCCTCTGGCCTTCGGCATCAAGCGCGGCATTGATATCCGCTACCGAAGTTCCGGCCCGGGCGACCAATGTCAGCGCACCAGGCTCATAGAGGGTGATCCCGCGCAATCCTGTCACACTCAGGTCCGCATCCGGCCCGGTCACACCTCGGGTACCTCCCCCGGCAATTCGCACCGGCTGCGCCAGCCCGGCCACCATTTCGGCCAATTCGGCCTCTGTTTCAGGTCTCATGTCTCTTCTTCTGTTCCAAAATCCTCGGGGCGATCGCGCGACGAGGGCAGTGCCCCCTACTCCGCAGCAATTCGGCGCGTCGCCGAAACATCCAGTGGAAACACTTTGGCCGGGTTCAGCAGCCAGTTCGGATCGAACACATCCTTGACCGCCATCTGCGCTTCAAGATCCTGCGCCCCGTACTGATGCGTCATCAGATCGCGCTTTTCGATTCCGACCCCGTGTTCGCCGGTCAGACATCCCCCGACATCGACGCATAGCTTCAGTATTTCGGCACCGAACGCTTCGCATTTCTCAAGATCGCCCGGTTTGTTGGCATCGAACAGGATCAGCGGATGCATGTTGCCGTCGCCTGCATGAAACACGTTGCCGACAGGCAGTCCGAATTCCTCACTCATCTCGCCGATACGTCGCAGCACTTTTGGAAGCGATGAAACCGGGATCGTGCCGTCGAGACACATATAATCGTTCATCTGCCCCATCGCGCCAAAGGCCGATTTGCGCCCCAGCCAAATTCGGGCGCTTTCCTCGGCGGACTGGCTTTCGCGCAGTTCGACCGGGTTGTGACGTTTGGCGATCTCGATGATCTTCGACAACTGGCTGTCGATCTCGGCCTCGGATCCTTCGACCTCGACAATCAGCAGGGCTTCGCAATCCGGATACCCGGCTTTGGCAAAGTTCTCGCAGGCCTGAATGCACAGACGGTCCATGAATTCGATTGCCACCGGCAAAATGCCTGACTTTATTATGTCGGACACGCACTGCCCGGCGACTTCGTTGTCGTCAAAACCCATCAGAACAGGCCGCGCGCCTTCCGGTTTGCGCAGGATGCGCAGCGTTGCCTCGGTCACGACACCCAATTGCCCTTCCGAGCCGCAGATGACGCCAAGCAGGTCCAGTCCGCCTGAATCCAGATGCGCCCCGCCGATTTCGACCACGCTGCCGTCCATCATTACCATCTTCACGCCCAGCAGGTTGTTGGTCGTCACCCCATATTTCAGGCAATGCGCCCCACCCGAATTCATTGCGATATTACCGGCAATCGCGCAGGCCAGTTGCGATGAGGGGTCCGGGGCATAGAAGAAATCATTGTCTTCGACTGCACCGGTAACACTCAGGTTCGTTCGGCCCGTCTGCACCCGGATGAAGCGGTTGTCGAAGTCTACCTCCAGCACATCGTTCATACGTGCGACGCCCAGAATGACACAGTCGGCGGTTGGCAGGGCGCCTCCGGCCAGAGACGTCCCCGCGCCACGCGGGACAACCGGCGCGCCTTCCTGATGGCAAATACGCAGAACCTCCGATACCTCCTGAGTGGTTGATGGCAAAACCACCAGCATCGGAGGGCACCTGTATGCCGTCAGGGCGTCGCATTCATACGCCCGGGTTTCAGCCTGATCGTGAATGATCGCATCGCTTGGTAAAACCTGTTGCAGGCGCGTTGTGATCCTGTGCTTTCGTGAAATCACGTCCGGATCAGGCAGTGGCATTTCCATGGCGAAACCTCCCTTTTGGTAAAATAATATTACCAAACGGGAGGGCTGACAAGCATTCATCGGTGGCAGCTTCGGCCCCACATGATCAGTACCGCCCAAACGCACCGTCACACCGATCAGCTCTTCACATTGCGCTGACAACCGGTCAGACAGACACACAGACGTGATTAACAATCCGCTTACAAAACCGTAGCTTCGGACCATGCGATACCTGATTCTCAACCTGCTCCTGGCTGCGCCAGCCCTCGCCGACCCGCCCGTGATCGAAAATGTCACGACCAGCAGAAACGGGAATACGTGGCGGTTTGATGTCACCATCCGTCACCCTGACACCGGCTGGGATCACTACGCGGATGGTTGGCGTATTCTCAACATGAACGGCGAACAGATCGGCATGCGCGTTCTGCACCACCCACACGAGACCGAGCAGCCTTTCACGCGATCCCTGAGCGGCATCACGATACCGGCGGGCACGTCGCAGGTTCAGGTGCAGGCCCGTTGCAGCGTGGACGGCTGGAACGCCGAGACGACAATCGTCCAGTTGAAGTGACGATCAGAACACACCCAGACTGAGGCCGGCGGCCATGGCTGCCCCAACTTCGGAGCATTTGTCCAGTTGGTCGGCCGGGATGGTCTTTTCGGCCAGTATAGCCTCGGACGTCTGGGCATGGGTGCAAACAATCAAAGGGGACTGCACCTCTTTCAATCGCCATCCCGTCGCGATCCTTGCGATCTGACGGGCGGCATTTTGGCCATCTGACCCGGCGCATATCATTTGTGCATACGGACGGCCTTCGATTTTTCCCAAAACCGGATAGTAGCTGCGGTCGAAGAATTCTTTCATCTGACCCGAAATCGCCGCCAGATTCTCGGGTCCGCAGAAGATGTATCCATCGGCGCGCAGCAGGTCCTCAGGCACAGCCTGACAGGCGGTTTTCAACACCACATCTGCCTCATCCCGCCCCGCCTCTGCCGCAACCTCGGCCATCTGGCGGCTACCGCCGGTGCGTGAATGATAGATGATCAGAAGCTGTGCCATGTCAGACCCGGTGATAGGGGCCGCCCGACAGAATAGTTGCGGCCCGGTAGAGTTGTTCGGCCAACATCACACGGACCAACATGTGAGGCCAGACCATCGACCCGAAGGAAATGGAAAAGTCGGCCTCGGCGCGCAGACCCGGATCTATTCCGTCCGCCCCGCCAATAATTAGCGCCAGTTCCTGTCGCCCGGCATCCCGCCAGTTGCCCAACTTCCGCGCAAAATCGGGAGAGGACAACACCTGCCCCCGCTCATCCAGCGTACAGATTACAGCCCCTTTGGGCAGTGCCTTGCGAAGTAGCGCGCCCTCGGCGCCCATACCGGCGTTTTTCTTGTCTTCAACTTCGATCACCCGCGCAGGACCAAGGCCCAGCGCGCGGCCGGTCCGGTCAAATCGGGTCAGATAATCGTCAAGCAGGGTCTTCTCCGGTCCGGCGCGCAATCGCCCGACCGCAACTATGCTGATACGCATGTCTCTCTCGCCTCCGGCCTGTTAATGCAGACCGGGATGGCGCCTCAGTTCGCCGAGGCGCTGCCGCCCTGAGGCAGCCACATCTTTTCCAGCTGATAGAATTCACGCACTTCAGGGCGGAAGATATGGACGATCACGTCGCCCGTATCGATCAGGACCCAGTCGCCTGCATCCTTGCCTTCGACCTTCGAGGTGAAACCGAATTCCTGCTTGATTCGATCCGTCAGCTTTTCCGCCATGGCCGAGACCTGACGGGTCGACCGACCCGAGGCAATTACCATGTGATCCGCAACCGACGATTTGCCCTGCAGGTTGATCTGCACGACGTCTTCGGCCTTGTCATCGGAAAGTGAGGAAAGGATGCGCTCAAGCAGCTTGTCGCTGATTGACTGAGAGTGGGCCATTACGCTGGCACCATCATCGGCGGGCAAACCCGCCTGTGTATGTAGAGACAGGACATAGTCCTCCTTTGCTGCGCGCCGCCAAAACCCCGGCGCTGGGGTACTATTAAG
Organism: Ruegeria sp. N11; assembly: GCF_056531525.1. Classification (NCBI taxonomy): domain Bacteria; kingdom Pseudomonadati; phylum Pseudomonadota; class Alphaproteobacteria; order Rhodobacterales; family Roseobacteraceae; genus Ruegeria; species Ruegeria sp. N11. The sequence goes on along the minus strand of NZ_JBQFLX010000019.1, from coordinate 19,399 downwards.
GTAACAAGGGGAATGCAACATTTCAATGAACGGGCGATTTCAGGGCGCCTGGCCCTTTCACTCTTTCGAGAGTTGTTGCGCGTCTGCGTCGTCGGGAAGCAAGCGAACCTCACGCTGCGGGAAGGGTATTGTTATTCCCTCATCCTTGAACGCGTCCCACAGCGCCAGGTAGACATTGCCCCGGATATTCGTCAGCCCCTTGGTCGGGTCGCTGATCCAGAACCGCAACACGTAGTCCACGCTGCTGTCGCAGAAACCGGTGATGTGGCAGACAGGTTCGTGCGAGCCGCCGCTCAGCACCCGGGCCACCGTTTTAACGGACCGGATGGCCGTGGCACGTACCTTGTGTGGGTCATCGCCATAGCTGGTGCCGAACTTCAGATCCAGCCGAACGAACTTGTCAGAATGCGACCAGTTCACCACCTGATTGGTGATCAGATCCTCATTCGGGATCAGATATTCGCGCCCATCTCGAGTGACGACCGAAACATAACGCGCGCCCAGCGCATTGATCCAGCCGAACGTGTCGCCCAGCGATATGACATCGCCGGGTTTGATCGACCGGTCCATCAGGATGATGATCCCGGAAATCAAGTTCGACACCACTTTCTGAAGCCCGAAACCGATGCCGACACCGATCGCACCGGACAACAGCGCGATCCCCGTCAGGTCGAAGCCAAGCGTGCGGATCGCGGCCATGAAAACCGCGCCGTAAAGCAGCACCTGAATGCCCTTGGCCAGCAACACCTGCATCGAGGGCGTAATGTCGTCGTTGCTTTTCAGCCCGCGCTCGGCCGCGCGCGTTCCAAGCCGGGCCAGCGTCAGCAGGATGCCGATCAGCAGGACAGCCTTGATGATCCCAAGCGCCGAGATATGCAGATCGCCGATGGAAATCGCCACCCCGTCCAGGAACCCGGCCACATCATCGGTCAACCCCAGGGCAATCAGCGTTGCGTAGACCCACATGGACCACTTGAATATCTGCCGCAGCGTTCGGTTCCGCACCAGCCGCGAGACCAGCGCGATGGCCAGCCAGGCCAGGCCCAATGTGGCAAAAACACCGATGATGTAACTGCGCGAGGGCCATGTCGCCTGCTGCATCCCCCAGTAAAGTCCCCAGGACAGCAGCGTGAAATATACGAGCGTCAGGCGCCGCATCAGTTGGACCAGAATGCGCAGTCGCCATTTCGGCCAGCCGGAACGCGCGCGGGCCCAGGCCTCCCACCGGCTCTGTGTCAGCAGTTTCAGCAGGAACGCCAACAACCACAGGAACAGGATGATGACGAGTTGGTACTGCCTCCAGCCCGGCGTGACGATCAATTCGATCAGATTTTCAAGCTGTTCTGAAAAAGCCGCCGTCATGTTCGCGTAAAGCTCGGACAGCGTTTCCGGTAGCAAATCCTGGTTCATGCCCGCCAGATTGGCGATCTGTGCGAGGCGATGCAAGCCCGCACGCGAACTGCACCGGTATTGAACCTTGATTGACGTGAGTGGCCGTTATATCTGAACCGCATGAGACTCAATGTGGCCCAACTTCAGAATCTGGAAGACCGCGCGCGTCTGCGTGAACGGTTCTACGGGGCTGCCCGCACGGTCCTGGCGCGCCTATCGGCCGCCTGAGCCAACTCGCCAGCTATTTCTCATTACTTACGGGAGAGGACCGATGTCCCCCAAGACACTCTATGACAAGATCTGGGATGCCCATGTCGCGCACGAAGCCGATGATGGCACCTGCCTGCTGTATATCGACCGCCACCTGGTGCACGAAGTCACCAGCCCGCAGGCGTTCGAAGGCCTGCGCATGGCGGGCCGCAAGGTGCGCGCGCCAGAAAAGACCATTGCCGTGCCGGATCACAACGTTCCCACCACGCCGGATCGCGTAAACGGAATCGAAAACCCCGAATCGCGCATTCAGGTCGAAGCGCTGGACAAGAACGCCAAGGATTTCGGCATTCACTACTACCCGGTGAATGACGTTCGTCAGGGCATCGTGCACATCGTTGGCCCGGAACAGGGCTGGACCCTGCCCGGCATGACCGTCGTCTGTGGCGACAGCCACACCGCCACCCATGGTGCGTTTGGCGCGCTGGCTCACGGCATCGGCACGTCTGAGGTCGAGCATGTTCTGGCCACGCAGACGCTGATCCAGAAGAAATCCAAGAACATGAAGGTGGAAATCACCGGCAAATTGCAGCCGGGCGTGACCGCCAAGGACATCACGCTGGCCGTGATCGGTGAGACCGGCACCGCCGGCGGCACCGGCTATGTCATTGAATATTGCGGCGAAGCGATCCGCGATCTGTCGATGGAAGGCCGCATGACCGTCTGCAACATGGCCATCGAAGGCGGTGCCCGTGCTGGCCTGATCGCACCTGATGAGACCACCTTTGAATATGTCAAAGGCCGCCCGCACGCCCCTAAAGGCGCGCAGTGGGAAGCCGCGATGGACTGGTGGAAGACGCTCTACACCGATGAAGGCGCGCATTTCGACAAGGTCGTCACCCTGCGTGGCGAAGACATCGCGCCGGTCGTGACCTGGGGCACCAGCCCCGAGGACGTTCTGCCGATCACCGCAACCGTGCCCCACCCCGAGGATTTCGAGGGCGGCAAGGTCGATGCAGCCCGCCGTTCGATCGAGTACATGGGCCTGACAGCCGGTCAGAAACTGAGCGATGTGGAAATCGACACCGTCTTCATCGGCTCGTGCACCAATGGCCGAATCGAAGATCTGCGGGCCGCCGCCGCGATCCTGAAAGGCAAGAAGATCAAGGACGGCATGCGCGCGATGGTCGTGCCCGGCTCGGGTCTGGTCCGTGCTCAGGCCGAGGAAGAAGGTCTGGCAGACATCTTCAAAGAGGCCGGTTTCGAATGGCGTCTGGCGGGATGCTCGATGTGTCTGGCGATGAACCCCGATCAATTGCAACCGGGCGAGCGCTGCGCCGCGACTTCGAACCGCAACTTTGAAGGCCGTCAGGGCCGCGGTGGGCGCACCCATCTACTGAGCCCGGCAATGGCTGCCGCAGCGGCAATCACAGGACGGCTGACAGACGTCCGTAAACTGATGTAAGCTACCCTCATATCTAGATATTTGAGGGAGAGACTGAAATGAGTGATTGGGTCAAATGGCTCCTGCTGGGGCTGCTGTCCATAGCGTTCGGCGTCTTTGTGCTGGGCGCGCCTTATGTGGCGTCCATTGCCGTCACACTGGTTACGGGTGTGCTGTTGCTGATCTCCGGCGTGCTGCAGGTTGCCGGGGGGTTTTCGGTTGAAGGAACGGGTAACAAAATCCTGTCCTTCATCATGGGGGCCGTGATGTTGTTCCTGGGTTGGTCCTTCCTGGACAACCCGCTGGAAGGTACGCTGACGCTGGCAACGGTTGTTCTGATCCTGTTCATGGCAGGCGGGATTGCCCGAATCATCCTTTCATTTCAGATGCGCGGAACGTCATTTTTCTGGCCGACCCTAATTTCGGGGATCTTGTCGATCATCCTGGCAGGCATCATCTGGTCTTATGCGGCTGCGGAACCAACGGTTCTGCTGCGGTTGCTGGGCATCCTGCTTGGCATCGAGATGCTGTTCAACGGGTTCGGTCTGGTCTTCATGGCGCTCTTCGTCAAAGGCGCACCAAACGAAACGACAGAAGCGAAAGAAGCTTAAACGCGGGGCATGGGCGCGGCCCTCTCCCGCAGGAGTGTGAACATGGAAAAGTTTGAAAAAGTCCACGGGGTGGCCGCCCCAATGCCGCTGATCAATATCGACACCGATATGATCATTCCGAAAGTACATCTGAAAACCATCAAACGGTCCGGCCTCGGTGTCGTGCTGTTTGACGAGATGCGTTATCACGATCATGGCGGCGAGAACGAAGACTTCGTCCTGAACAAGCCCGCCTATCGCAACACCGAGATTCTGGTGGCCGGTGACAATTTCGGCTGCGGCTCGTCGCGTGAACACGCGCCCTGGGCGATCAGGGATTTCGGCATCAAGGTCGTGATCTCGACCAGCTTCGCCGACATCTTCTTCAACAACTGCTTCAAGAACGGCATCCTGCCCATCGTGGTCGAGGCAGAGCATCACGCGATCCTGATGGAAGATGCACACAAAGGCGAAAACGCCCGCATGACCGTGCATCTGGAAGATCAGCAGATCACCACCTCGGACGGCGTTGTCATCGAGTTCGAAATCGACCCGCACCGCAAGCATTGCCTGCTGAACGGTCTGGACGATATCGGCCTGACGATGGAAAAAGACCATCACATCGACAGATACGAGGAACATGCCAGCCAGTCCCGCCCTTGGGTCTGATTCTGGAAACGAATCTGGGGATACTCAACCTGACGGGGTCGCCAAGGCGGCCCCGTTCGCATTCTTGGGGTTGAAAACTCGTGGCCCACAACATGTAGGTATCAATTTGACATACACGTCGGATTTGCGTCAAAAATGATGCAATCCCGCACCAGTTGCGCCATCATTTTGCCTGAAAGCACGTGTTTTCTGCCCCTTGGCTTGAGCTGATTGACCGGTTTTGTTCATCTTGCATCAAAACAGGCATCCGCCGATGACTCACTCGGCAGGCACAAGTTGGAATGAAGTCGGCACAGAACTGACTGGTCCAGTTTGAAAGGGTTCGGAATATTGATTGCGCGCACAACCGGGGCGGCGATACGCGGAATACTGGTGGCACTGATGGTGCTTACCCCTGCGTTATATCTGCCGATATCTTCGACGAACGGAACCGAGATTGTCGTCTTTCTCGCGATCCTCGCGTTTTTCCTGACCTTTGCAGAATACAACTCTGCCTTCCCCAGTTTCATTGAATTCCGTGATGCACCGCCGGTAAACCGGCTGCGCTTTGTCGGATTGCTGTCGATGGTCACGTTTCTGACGCTGATCTGCAAAAACATGTACGCCCCGACCGAGCTGACACGCGCGGTCTATTCCATGGGCCTCGCTGTAGCCAACGTGGCTGACTTTCCATATTCACCGGTTCGGCTGATCGTTCTGATGCTTCCTGCTGACGCCGGGCAGTCGATGATCGAACTGGTTCGGGCGACCGCCAGTGTGGCCTATGTCGCGGCCCTGGTGACAATTGCAAGCTTTGCTTATGCCGTGAAGCTGCGCGGCTGGCCGACAGGAAACGGAGCGTTCAATGTCTGGACCAATCTGCCGCTGTTCGACCCGACCAAGGGCGGTGACGTCGTCACCCGCCTGCAGCGCGATGGCCGACTGAATATCTCGATCGGTATCCTTCTGCCGTTCCTGATTCCCGCGCTGATCAAGCTATTGACCGATTTTGCCAATCCCATCTCGCTCAGCAATCCGCAGACGCTGATCTGGACCATGTGTGCGTGGGCCTTCCTGCCTGCCAGCATGATCATGCGTGGGATGGCGACCCTGCGCATTGCCGGGCTGATCGTCGAAAAGCGCCGCGCATACTCCACAGCCGAGTCAACGCAGACTGCATGATCCGCGCCCTTGTCGTGTTGTTGCTGCCCATCGCAGCGCAGGCAGAGACGGTGCGCGTCGCGACTTTCAACACAGAACTCAGCCGGGAAGGTCCGGGCCTTTTGCTGCGCGACATAAAGCGGGGTGACGATCAGGTTCAGGCAGTGGTCGAAGTTCTGGGCGCGGTTCGCCCCGACATCGTGGCTTTGCAAGGTATCGACTGGGATCTGGACGGCCTGACCCTGACTGCGTTCACCGAACAATTGCGCAGCCAAGGCCTCGACTACCCCCATAGTTATTCGGTACGGCCCAATTCCGGACTGGAAACGGAGTTCGATCTGGATGGAGATGGCGAAACGCAAGGACCCGGCGATGCACAAGGCTGGGGGCGTTTCACGGGGCACGGCGGGCTTGCGGTCTTGTCGCGATACAAGATCATTCAGTCCGAGACGCTGGATTTCTCCGCGCTGCTGTGGCGCGATTTGCCAGGGGAGCAACTGCCACAGCAGGCAGAAAGGCCATTTCCCTCAGCTCAGGCGCAATACGTGCAACGCCTGTCATCATCCGGTCACTGGGTCGTGCCAGTCGACACCCCGATCGGCAAACTGCGCCTTTTCACGTTTCATGCCACGCCACCTGTCTTCGACGGCCCTGAAGACCGCAACGGATTGCGCAACCGCGATGAGCTTCGGTTCTGGTCACTGCTTCTGGACGGGCATTTGGGACCGGCACCGACCGCCCCGTTTGTCATTGCCGGGGACGCCAATCTGGACCCCGAAGGTGGCGAGGGTCATCGCGACGAAATCCGGAAACTGCTGGCCGATCCACGCTTGCAGGACCCGATCCCCCGCAATGGTGAGGGTGACACCAACACAGTTCGCTGGAAAGGGGTCGGCGAACTGCGGGTAGACTATGTGTTGCCATCCTCGGATCTGACGGTTGCAGGGTCGGGACTGTTCTGGCCGCCAGAAGGCTCCGCCCTTCGCAAAACCGCAGAACGCGCCAGCAGGCACAGGTTGGTCTGGGTCGACCTGACTGCGCCCTGAGGCGTGCGCCCGTCAGGCGCCGACTGCGTGCGATGACTGGGATTGCGATACACGAAACTCTGGCAATGCACTACTCAATGCAACGTCCAGATCAGTTTGCGGAACCCGCCCAAGCAAGTCGCGCAGCGCAGTTCCATCCAGACTGTGCGGCACATTCCAAAGATACCGCATCTCAATCAGATGCGGCGCCAGCCGCCAGAACGGGCGGGCCAAATATATGGGCCACCACCGCATCGGCTTCACAAGGACCTGAGTTCCGGTCACACGCGACAGTGCCTTCGCCAGTTCCGAACCGGTCAGCGTATACCCCGCAAAGGACACATCGCAGAACCTGGGCAGGCTGGCCCTGCGTTCCGCCAGCTCTACCGCGGTTCTTGCAAGATCCGGCAGATAGGCCCAGGAATGCGGAATGTCCGGATCACCCGGATAGGTGATCCAACCCCTTTGCAATGGCTTGGCGATAACCTGATCGAACCAGTTTCCGGAGGCACAGGTATCTATGAAATCACCTGCCCGCAGGATGATCGTGCGAACCTGCGAGAAACGGTAAGCGTCTTCCATCTCGGCCCGAATACGACCCAAGGGATTCGTTGCCCCATGCGGCGTGTCCGCAGACCATGGCCCTGGCGCTTTGGCGTCAAAAACGTAGACGTTTCCGGGCACGACAACTGTGGCGCCTGTTTCCTTTGCGGCGGAAATCACCTGTTTGTGCAGTTTTGGAACCTGTCTTTCCCAATCCGGATATTGAGGGTTCCACGCGTTGACTATCACATCCACGCCTTGGGCTTCCGCCTGCAAACTCTGCTTTTTGCGATCGAAGGTGCGGACCCGCCAGCCCGCATCTTGAAACGCTGCCGTTGCATTTCGGCCGAACCGGCCTGTGGACCCCAGTATGAGAACGGTTTTTGTCATGGCTTTCTCCTGTCAGAGTCAAGATATCCATTCACATCACATGGGGAATTGCCGAAAACAGCAGATCATGTATTCATCTGTGAATGGATAAATCCCTCACCCACTCAGACTGGTCGCTGATTCAAAGCTTTTTGTCAGTGGCGGAAACCGGCTCTCTCTCGGCTGCGGCGCGTCAGCTCAATCGCAGTCAGCCAACGCTCGGACGGCAGATCCAGACCCTGGAAGCCGATTTGGGTGTTTCCCTGTTCGAACGGCATGCAAGAGGCCTGCGCCTCAGCGATGCAGGTGCTCAGCTTTTGCCGATGGCCCAGCAGATGCACGCGGCCATGAATGCCTTCAATCTGACTGCGGCCGGGCAATCGACGCAATTGGAAGGGTCGGTCCGCGTTACGGCTTCGGTCTTTGCCTCGCATCACCTTCTGCCGCCGATTCTGGCCCAGATCCGCATACAGGAGCCGTCCATACAGCTTGAGCTGGTTGCCACGGACGCCAGCGAAAACCTGCTGTATCGCGAGGCAGACATCGCCGTGCGCATGTACAGGCCCGAACAGGTTGACATCGTATCCCGTTATCTCGGGGACGTGCCGCTTTGTTTCTGTGCTGCCCGCTCGTATCTGGATCGGGCTGGCCGCCCTCAAAATCCCAAGGACCTGTTCCGGCATGATCTGGTCGGATTTGACGCCAACGAACAGATCATCACCGAGATGCGCAACAAGGGTTGGCCAGCCAATCGGGACAACTTTGCCACAAGATGCGATCTGCAAAGCGCCTATTGGGAGTTGATCCGCGCCGGCTGCGGCATCGGTTTCAGCCAGGTGCAGGTGGCTGAAGCGGATCCGGATGTCGAGATTCTGCCGCTGGACGTGGAGATTCCGGTATTGCCGGTGTGGCTGGCCGCCCCTCAGGCGATGCGACAGACACCGCGCATTCGCAGGGTCTGGGACCTGTTGGCCGAAGGTTTGCGGGCCAGCCTGTAAGCGATCAGAGCGCCCCTGTGTAGGTACCGCGCGGCGGATAGTTGTTGTCGAGCGCGTATTTGATACCGCCTTTCATGTCCCCAACCGACGGCCGGCCAAACGGGGTCGATTGCAGCCATGCGAAATACAGCGTCCGGTCCGGGGCAATATAGAAATGCCCGGGCTCGGCGAAAAATGCGGCCTCGGCGGTGCCTTCGCGCCCTTTGGACATATACAAACCCCAGTCATCTCGTGCCGCAGGCAGCGGCAGACTGTGCCCGACCCTCAGCCGCGAGGTGCCCGCTTTTCCAACAGTTTCAGCCGCCCGCTCGGCCGTGTCTGTGCTCAGCATAATCACTTCGACACCAAGCGAGGCGATGTCATCCAGCGCAGCTTCCACCTCACCCATCTGCCGGATACAGATCGGGCAATGCAAACCGCGATACTGAATCACCAGTGTCCCGTTTTCGCCCTTGTCGGCATCCAGATCGAACGTTCCCTGCCCCACGGTCTGGATTTTCAGATCAGGAACGGCGTTTCCCGGTATCAACATGTGTTTTCCTTCTGATTTGGCGGGTTCGTCTCATTGACCCGATGCGGCGCAGACGCTAGGGCCATTGCGACAAAACGCAAGGAGACCCTTCATGTCCAACCCCTCGCTCCTCATCCTGCCCGGAGACGGAATTGGCCCGGAAGTTATGGCCGAAGTGCGCAGAATCATCGACTGGTTCGGCGAAAACCGCGGCCTTCACTTTGACGTGAGCGAGGATCTGGTCGGCGGCGCGGCCTATGATGCGCACGGCAAGCCCCTGTCGGATGAGACTATGGCCAAAGCGCAGGAGGTCGACGCAGTTCTTCTGGGTGCCGTGGGTGGTCCGAAATACGATGATCTGGACTTCAGCCTGAAACCCGAACGCGGTCTGCTGCGCCTGCGCAAGGAGATGGACCTGTATTCCAACCTGCGCCCGGCACAATGCTTTGACGCACTGGCGGATTTCTCATCGCTGAAAAAGGACGTGGTCGCAGGCCTCGACATCATGATCGTGCGCGAGCTGACCTCGGGCGTCTACTTCGGCGAGCCGCGCGGCATTTTCGAAGAAGGCAACGAGCGTGTGGGCATCAACACCCAGCGCTATACCGAATCCGAAATCGAACGCGCCGCACGTTCGGCCTTTGAGCTGGCCATGCGCCGGAACAAGAAACTGTGCTCGATGGAGAAAGCCAACGTGATGGAATCGGGCATTCTGTGGCGCGAGGTCGTGACCCGCGTCGGCCAGGAATACCCCGAAGTCGAACTGAGCCATATGTATGCCGACAACGGTGCAATGCAGTTGGTTCGCGCACCCAAGCAGTTCGATGTAATCGTAACCGACAACCTGTTCGGCGACGTGCTGTCCGATTGCGCCGCGATGCTGACCGGTTCGCTGGGGATGCTGCCGTCGGCCAGCCTTGGTGCGCCGATGGCGAATGGCCGCCCCAAGGCGATGTATGAACCAGTGCATGGGTCAGCCCCGGACATCACCGGTCAGGGCAAAGCCAACCCGATTGCCTGTATCCTCAGCTTTGCCATGGCGCTGCGCTACAGCTTTGATCAGGGCGCCGAGGCCGACCGCCTTGAAGCCGCGATCGAGAAAGTTCTGGCAGATGGCGTGCGCACAGCCGATCTGCTGGCCGAAGAAGGGGTCGAGCCGGTCTCGACCACCGAAATGGGCGACGCTATTCTGGCCGCGCTGGACGCCAGCGTCTGAATAATACCGAAGGCGGCGCGTAGGTCGCCGCCTTCCCCTTTTTTGGCGCGAGTCAGTTCCCGCCAAAAATATCCTTCAGCAAGTTATCCACCGCTTTGGCAAAACCACCGGGTTTGCGTTTGGGATTTCTGGGCTTGGCCACCTGCTTGGGTTGCTCCGGCAGCATCATCGGCAATGGCGTGGGCGTCATCCCCTCGGTCACGCGCAGCATGGTTTCCCTCCATATCTCTGCGGGCAGACCGCCCCCTGTCACTCCGGACAACGGCGTGTTGTCGTCATAACCCATCCAGACACCCGCAACATAATCCGCCGTAAAGCCAATGAACCATGCGTCACGCGCTGCCTGAGTCGTGCCGGTCTTGCCTGCCACCTGCCAACCCGGCAGCTTGGCGCGTTGGCCGGTGCCTTCGGAAACGACACGCTCCATCATCCAGGTCAGTTGCCGAGCCGCGTCATCGCGGATCACACGCTCACCAATCCCTGTCGTCGTTACCATCACCGGCGTTTCATCACCCAGCAGCTTGAGTTCCGTCAGACCGTACGGTTCAACCGCTGAGCCACCGTTCAGGATGCCGGCATATGCTCCCGTCATCTCGATCAGCGTGCTTTCCGACGCGCCCAGCGCCAGTGCAGGGCCCTGCGCAAGATCACTGGCGATACCGAAACCGCTGGCAACCGTGCGAACGTTTTCCAGCCCGGAAATCTCGGCGACTTTTACTGCTGGTATATTCAGAGAGTTCTTCAGCGCATCCGCCAGCGTGACCCGGCCATAATACTTCTTGGTATAGTTCTTGGGGCACCACTGCCCGGAACCGGGAATGTCGATGCAGTAGGGCTCGTCCACGACGATATCCAACGGGGAATACCCCAGTTCCAGCGCCGTGGCATAAACGAAGGGCTTGAACGAGGAACCGGTCTGGCGCAGCGCCTGGGTCGCCCGGTTGAACGCACCCGATACACGGGTCTTGCGGCCACCGACCATCGCGCGCACGGCGCCATCGGCGGACATCACAACGATCGCGGCTTGCGCCTTGGACCCGTCGCGCACTTTTTCCTGAAAAATGTACTGCAGCGCCTCTTCAGCCGATTTCTGCAGGCGCTGATCCAGGGTGGTGCGGATTACCACGTCCTCGGTCGTATTGCGCGTAAAGAACTCGGGCCCGCTGGCCATGACCCAGTCGGCGAAGTACCCGCCTGCCCGCGCGGCGGCGGCTTCGGAAAGCTCTGCCGGGTTGTTTCGCGCCGCAGATGCCTGAGAGGCTGTCAGGTAGCCCTGCGCCTCCATCAACCCGACCACAAGCCGTGCCCGGTCCTGCGAGCGTTGGAGATCGTTGGTGGGTGCAAACCGCGTCGGGGCGACCAGCAACCCGGCCAGCATCGCAGCCTGGGACGGATTGACCTCGGCCGCCGATATCCCGAAGTACCGCTGACTTGCGGCCTCAAACCCGCGCGCACCGGCGCCAAGGAAAGCGCGGTTCAGATAGATCGTGAGAATCTCATCCTTGGAGTATTTGACCTCCATCGCCATCGCGTAGATGGCTTCCTTGGCCTTGCGCCAGAGTGACCCCTGACGGCAATCGGCTTCATATGCGGCCTCTGATTCCCATTCGCTTGGCACATAAGGCACACCCAGACACAACAGCTTGGCCGTCTGCTGCGTGATGGTCGACCCACCGTGGCCCGACAAGGGGCCGCGCCCTTCACTCAGATTGATGCGAACCGCGCTGGCCACACCCCGTGGGCTGACACCGAAATGGCGATAGAACCGCTTGTCCTCGGTCGCCACAACGGCGTTTTTGAGATGGGGCGAGACAGTGCTGGCCGTTATCACCCCGCCAAACTGATCACCGCGCCAGGCAAAGACTTTGCCGTTGCGATCCAGCAGCGTGACCGAACCACGCGCACGACCGTCCAGCAGCGCATCAACATCCGGAAGCGTAGAATAGACCACGCCGACGGCCAACATCAGCAACAGACCGACGATTGCGCCGACACGCCACGTCAGCCCCCAGAGCAGGCGGAAAACCCACCGGAACATGCGACGGAACACGCCGCCGCCACCACTGCCGGTGCGCCGCGTTTTCTTTCGCCCAGTCCTGCGCGTCGCCGTCTTGCGGGCGTTTGATTTCTTGCCAGCGGGTTTTGCAGCCCGCTTGGTCGCCGTGGGCTTGCGGCCCTTCGACGGATACCTTTTATCTGCGACCAGTGGCGGCTTTCGGCGCTTGGACTCAGTCATGCTCAAACTCTGCCCGATTGTGCTTTTGCGTCACCTTACCTTGGCAACGCAGTCATGTAGAGGTGTGAAATTCCGGTAATTCCCCTCTCAGATGCGCCTAAAAATTAAACATACCGGAAATTTTGTGCAAAAAATGTGCAACTTTGCCCTGATTTCCCTCGCGTCCGGGCTGTCAGACCGTTTCCTATGACGCCCGCTCAGGCTCTTTTTCTGCAGGTGCAAACAAACCGGCCTGCCCGGGAAGCAGAGGGGAAAGACGTGAAACTGATCATTGCGACAATCAAGCCGTTCAAGCTTGAGGAGGTGCGCGAGGCACTGACCGAAGCGGGCGTGCGCGGCATGATGGTAACCGAGATCAAGGGCTTTGGTTCGCAGTCGGGCCACACGGAAATCTATCGCGGCGCCGAGTACGCGGTGAACTTCGTGCCCAAGATCAAACTGGAAATCGTGGTTCCCGCCACGATGACCGACCAGATCGTCGAAACCATCACCAAAACAGCCAAAACCGGCAAGATCGGCGATGGCAAGGTTTTCGTCCTCGATGTCGAGCAGGCCCTGCGCGTGCGGACCGGGGAAACCAACGAAGAGGCGCTGTAAGGCGTCCCCACTCATAGTCATTCGAGGAAGTCACATGAACCTGATGAAATCTCTCATCCCTGCTGCCGCGCTTGTCGTGCTGCCGCAGATGGGCCTTGCGCAAGAGGCCGCCGCTGGCGAGACCGCGCAGCACACGCAATACATCCTGACCTCGCTGCTGTTTCTGGTTGGCGGGTTCCTGGTGTTCTGGATGGCCGCTGGCTTTGCCATGCTCGAGGCCGGTCTGGTGCGCTCCAAGAACGTGGCGATGCAGCTGATCAAGAACATGGGCCTGTTTTCCTTTGCCGCCATCATGTACTGGCTGGTCGGCTTCAACCTGATGTATCCGGGTGATGGCTGGATGATCCCTGGCTTCCTGGGCGCAATCGCACCCACATCGCTAGAACCCGTCGGTCTTGCCGGAGTGGAAACCGACCTGTCTTATGCCTCCGTCGGTTCGGACTTCTTCTTCCAGCTGATGTTCTGCGCCACCACTGCGTCGATTGTCTCGGGCACCATGGCGGAACGTGTCAAACTGTGGCCGTTCTTCGCCTTTGTGATCGTGCTGACCGGCATCATCTACCCGATCGAAGCATCCTGGCAGTGGGGCGGCGGCTGGCTGTCCGAGATGGGCTTCAGTGACTTCGCTGGCTCGACTCTGGTCCATGCCGCAGGTGGCTTCGCGGCGCTGGCAGGCGCCATCGTGCTGGGTCCGCGTATCGGCAAGTACAACAAGGACGGCAAGGTTGTTCCGATCCCCGGTTCGAACCTGGCGCTGGCCACTTTGGGCACGTTCATCCTTTGGCTGGGTTGGTTCGGCTTCAACGGTGGTTCGCAGCTGGCAATGGGCACCATTGGAGACATGGCCGACATCAGCCGTATCTTTGCCAACACCAACATGGCTGCTGCAGCGGGTGCCGTCGCCACGCTGATCCTGACGCAACTGATGTATGGCAAGGTCGATCTGACGATGGTACTGAACGGCGCGCTGGCTGGTCTGGTGTCGATCACCGCCGAACCGCTGGCCCCGTCACTGTTCCAGGCGCTGATCATCGGCGCAATCGGTGGCGTCATCGTCGTCCTGACCGTCCCGATGCTGGACCGCATGAAGATCGACGACGTGGTCGGCGCAATCCCGGTTCACCTGATCGCAGGTTTCTGGGGTACGTTCATCGTGGCATGGACCAACAGTGACGCCAGCTTTGTGACCCAGATCATCGGCTTTGCCGCCATCGGCATCTTCGTCTTCGTGGTCAGCTATGTCCTCTTCTCGGTTCTCAAGGCCACGGTCGGCCTGCGGGTTGGCGAAGAAGAAGAGATCAACGGGCTCGACATGGGCGAGCTGGGTATGGAAGCCTATCCGGAATTCTCCAAGGGCTAAACCTTGAGAAAAAACAAAAATACCCGGGCAGTTCTGCCCGGGTTTTCTTATTCAAAGCATGCGCATTCAAGCTCCAACGTCGACAATCGCCTTGGCCAGAATCGGCACGGTTGTTGCATTCAGTCCTGCGATATTCAGACGGCTGTCACCAACCATGTAGATACCGTGGTCGACCCGCAGTTTTTCAACCAGTTCCGGCGAGGCGCCGAGTCGCGAGAACATGCCGCGGTGCTGAGCGATGAAACCGAACCGGTCCGATCCGCTCAGGCGTTGCAGCTCGTCCGCCAGTTGCTTGCGCAATCCCAGCATGGACAGACGGGTTTCTTCCAGTTCGGTCTGCCATTCAGCACGCAACGCTTCGTCCATCAGGATGGTCGTTACAACCCGCGCACCGTGATCGGGCGGGAAGGAATAGTTCTGGCGGTTCAGGAAGGCCAGAGTGGCTTGGTTCAAAGCCGTCTGCCCCGCGTCCGCGCTGACGGCCATCAACAGGCCGGTACGCTCGCGATAGACACCGAAGTTCTTGGAACTGGACGCCGCGATCAGGCATTCCTTGACCGATGACGCCACCAACCGGACCGCCTGCGCGTCTTCTTCCAGACCGTCGCCAAACCCCTGGTAGGCAATGTCGATCATCGCCACCAGACCACGCTCGTTGATCAGGTTTACGACGTCCTGCCACTGCACCATGTTCAGATTGGCACCGGTCGGGTTGTGGCAGCAGCCATGCAGCAAAACAACGTCGCCCGCATTGGCGGTTTTCAGATCTTCGATCATGCCGTCGAAATCAACGCCGCGGGTATCGCCGTCGAAATAGCGATACTGAACCGTCTCCATGCCCAGATAATTCAGAATGGAAAGGTGGTTCGGCCATGTCGGGTTCGACACGAAGACGCGCGCCGACGGGTTGGCCATGCGGATCAACTCGAACGCCTGACGGCAGGCGCCGGTCCCACCGGGGGTCGCAACGGCCGCAATGTTACCGCGCGGTACAGACGTTCCCAAGATCAGGCCAATCATCACATCCGCAAAGACCGGATCGCCGGCCAGCCCTGTATAGGCTTTGGATTCCTGCTCTTCCAGTATGCGCTGCTCGGCGGCCTTGACCGAGCGCATTACTGGCGTCACACCCTCGGCATTTTTGTAGACGCCCACGCCCAGATCAATCTTCTGATCACGCGGGTCCTCGCGGTACATCTGCATCAGCATCAGGATTTTATCCGCAGGCTGCGGCTTGAGGAATTCGAACATCAGTTCTCTCCGGTTGCGACGGGAAGGGTCGGGAAGGCGCCCCATTCAGCCCAGGAGCCGTCATAAAGCGAGTGATCTTTCTTGCCCATGCGTTCAAGCGCAAGGCTGAGGATTGCAGCGGTAACGCCAGATCCGCAGGACGTGATCGCCGGTTTCGACAGATCAACGCCAGCAGCCTCGAAAACGGCACGGCAATCTTGGGGCGATTTCATTGTGCCATTGGCGTTCAACAACTGGCCAAACGGGACATTGCGCGATCCTGGAATATGCCCCGAACGCAGGCCTTCCCGCGGCTCGACCTCAGTTCCTGCGAAACGGGCGGCAGAACGGGCGTCAATGATCTCGTGATCTGCCAGTTTCGCTGCCGCAGACACTTGCGTGACGTCCCGAACCAAATGGTTCTGCACCCGGACTGTCATGTGGCGGTCGCGAATGACGGGCGGCAGATCCTCGAGCTCGCGCCCTTCCGCGTTCCATTTCGGCAAACCCCCATCCAGAATGGCAATGTTTTCCTGACCCATTAGCCGGAACAGCCACCAGACGCGGGCTGCCGACATCAGACCGGCCCCGTCGTAGACGACGACCTGATGACCATCACCCACACCCATCGCCCGCAGGCGCGACATGAATTTCTCGACCGGAGGCGCCATGTGCGGCAGGTCGGACCGGTGGTCAGAAATCTCGTCGATATCGAAGAACCGCGCCCCGGGAATATGGCCCGCGTCATATTCAGCCCTGGCATCGCGGTTTTGCGAAGGCAAATACCACGACCCGTCCAGAATCCGCAGATCCGGGTCCTTGATATGTGCGGCCAGCCATTCGGTAGATACGAGGGTTTTCGGATCGTCCTGCATCAATGCCTCCCCTGAGCGAGCTTGATTTTTCCCTATACCCGGCAGCATAGGGGTTCAAGGCTGGATAGGGCTATTCTGCCGCGCTGCGCAGGCGAAAATGCTGAATAATTCCGATGAAACTGATCAAAATCCAGAACCCTTCGATCAGCATCGAAGCCAGATTGAAATTGTGCAACAGAGAATAGACGATCAGCACCGAGCCCAGAAGGTTGATCACCGGAAAGGCCAGATCGTCGGAATTCATCATTCGCATTTGCGTTGCGAAATACGCGGCGACCACGATCAAGGCGCCAAACGAACCGATTGCATCCACGATCGTGAGGGTGTTCAGAACATCGGTCATCAATGAGCCTTGCCGTTTTCAGAATTGTCAGAGAGCTGTCCGTAATGGTGCATATTCAAAAACGCAGCACCCTGCGCCCCCGCGCGATACCCATGAGGCACGTCGGCTGCAAAGCGCAATCCCTGTCCGGCATGTAAGGGCACCCATTCCTCACCACGCAGAATTTCAAGTGTTCCGCCCAGAACAAAGACTTCCTCGGTAACACCAACCGCATGTGCAGGCGATTCGTGGCTCTGGTTCGGGTTCAGGTTGACGTGGAATGTCTCCGCCCCCAATGCGGGATCGAAAGGGAACACGATCTTGACCTCTATACTGCCGGGAAACGTGACCGTCTGAAAGACGGATGGATCGCCGATCGCCGTGTCGATCAGAGCGCTCAGCGGCACTTGAAACCCTTTGGCGATTTTCCAGAGCGTAGCGATCGTCGGGCTGGATTCGCCGCGTTCGATCTGACCCAACATTGCTTTGCTGACGCCTGTCATTTCGGCCACTTTGGACAGGCTGAGGCCGGATGCTGCGCGCACATCCCTCAGCTTCAGTGTAATATCGTCAGAGTTCATGTCAGCGTCCCGCGAATCCTCTTGTGCGTTATAGCGCACATGTGATACGTGCGCTATAACGCACGAAACCCGATCTATGCAACCCGAGGCAACAGGGAAACAGCATCATGCCATTGTACCGATCCAGAACCTCCACTCATGGCCGCAACATGGCGGGCGCACGCGGCTTGTGGCGCGCCACTGGCATGGAGGATGACGATTTTGGCAAACCGATCATCGCCATCGTCAATTCGTTCACCCAATTCGTGCCCGGGCATGTGCACCTGAAGGATCTGGGCCAGATGGTTGCCCGCGAGGTCGAGGCCGCAGGCGGCGTCGCCAAAGAATTCAACACCATCGCTGTGGATGACGGCATCGCAATGGGCCATGACGGCATGCTCTATTCGCTGCCCTCGCGCGAGGTAATCGCGGATTCGGTGGAATACATGGTCAATGCGCATTGTGCCGATGCGATGGTCTGCATCTCGAACTGCGACAAGATCACCCCGGGCATGTTGATGGCTGCCATGCGTCTGAATATCCCGGCGATTTTTGTCTCGGGTGGGCCAATGGAGGCCGGCAAGATCGACATCGCCGATCTGGAGGCGAAAAAGATCGACCTCGTTGATGCGATGGTTGCCGCCGCTGATGACAAGTTCACCGATGAGCAGGTGCAACATATCGAGGAGAACGCCTGCCCCACCTGCGGGTCGTGCTCGGGCATGTTCACCGCCAACTCGATGAACTGTCTGGCCGAGGCGTTGGGTCTGGCATTGCCGGGCAACGGGTCTACGCTGGCTACCCATGCCGACCGGAAAGAGCTGTTCCTTGAGGCCGGTCGCCGGATCGTCGAGATCACCAAACGTCACTACGATCTGGATGAAAAAGGCTTCCTGCCGCGCGAAATCGCGACCTTTGAAGCCTTCGAGAACGCCATGAGCCTTGATATCGCCATGGGTGGGTCGACCAATACCGTGCTGCACCTTCTAGCCATCGCGCATGAGGGCGAGGTGCATTTCACCATGACCGACATGGACCGGCTCAGCCGTCAGGTGCCCTGCCTGTGCAAGGTCGCACCCAACACCGAGAACGTCCACATGGAGGACGTGCACCGCGCCGGTGGCATCTTCTCGATCCTTGGTGAGCTTAGCCGTGCCGGTCTGCTGCACGAAGACTGCAGCACGGTGCATTCGGCAACCATGGGCGAAGCGATTGCCAACTGGGACATCAAGATCGCCAACAATCCCAAAGCGCAGGATCTGTTCAAGGCCGCCCCCGGCGGCGTGCGCACCACTCAGGCGTTCAGCCAGTCGAACCGGTACAAGGAACTGGACACCGACCGCGAAGGTGGTGTGATCCGCTCGAAAGAACATGCGTTCAGCCAGGACGGCGGTCTGGCGGTTCTGTTCGGAAACATCGCGCGCGACGGCTGCATCGTGAAAACTGCCGGGGTGGATGCAAACATCCTGAAGTTCACCGGGTCGGCCTATGTCTGCGAAAGCCAGGATCAGGCGGTGAACGATATCCTCACCGGCAAGGTCAAGGAAGGTGACGTGGTGGTCATCCGCTACGAAGGTCCGCGGGGCGGGCCGGGGATGCAGGAAATGCTCTACCCGACTTCGTATCTGAAATCCAAAGGTCTGGGCAAAGCCTGCGCATTGCTGACAGACGGGCGCTTCTCGGGCGGCACGTCGGGGTTGTCCATCGGTCACGTCTCGCCTGAAGCCGCCGAGGGCGGCGAGATCGGCCTGGTGCAGAACGGCGATACAATCGAGATCGACATTCCAAACCGCTCCATCCATCTGGCCGTGTCGGACGAAGAACTTGCCGCCCGTCGCGAGGAACAGGACGAGAAAGGCTGGGTGCCCACGCAGCCGCGCAAACGCAAAGTTTCAACCGCGCTGAAAGCCTACGCGAAACTGACCACCAGTGCAGCCAAAGGGGCCGTTCGCCAGGTTTGACCCCGAAACGGACCGGTTCTTTTCGCGAAGAACCGGCGGGTCTGCCTACTTAACAAAAGCTCCCGCGCCCAATCGCACCATCGGCCTTGCCGATGCCACGTTCGGATTTGGGCCCGGCGCCGGGCATTGCGCGGCGCCCGGACCAAGCAAA